>CALVMU010000008.1 GCA_944348085.1 uncultured Clostridia bacterium | reverse complement strand
CCCTATGCAATTTAGGAAACAAGCTCTTGCATCACTCTCTTTTTAATTATTAGTCCGTTTTAACCCTACGGGTTATTTTTGCCTCTTTATTTTTAATGTTTAAAACTTATAAAGACTTATTTTTTAGTTGTCTTTTTAGCAGCTGGTTTTGCTTCAGCTTTTCCTGCAGTTTTTCCAGCAGCTTTGGTTGTTTTTGCTGTTTTTGTTGCAGCAGCTTTAGGAGCAGCGGCCTTTTTTGCAGTCTTCTTTTCTTTTTGTTTTGCCATTTCTTCTTCAAGAAGGTCATAGTAGTCATCAAACACATCAATAGCAACGTCTTCGTCTTCTTCAATTTTCAAGATTGTGTTGCCATTTTTGTCTTGGTCTACAAGAAAAACGATTGCTTCGTTTTCGCCAATGCCTTCAATTTTGTCAACTGGCTTTAAGATAGCAAAAAGTTTTTTCTCTTTTTTAACTTCGTGAACAATCATTGCAATTTGTTCAAAAGAAAGTTGTTTGCCTTTTTCATCCATCAAAGTGATAGGATCTTTGTTATCTTTATCGAGAAGCACGTCAAGAAGATCAACTTGAGCAGCCTCTTGTTTTTGTTCTTTGTTATCCATAAAATTTAACCCCTTTTTATTTGATTGAGATATGTTTGCAAAATGATTTGTGCCGAGATTTTGTCGATAAGTTCCTTTCGCTTTTCCCTTCGCACCTTGCTTTGAATCAAAATTTCTTCCGCTTCAGCCGAGGTTAAGCGCTCGTCGACATATTCGACTTTAACTCCAGACAGAGAAGCAAGCTTTTCTCCAAACTCTCTATGAATTTTTGCCCGTTCACCTTCGCTTCCGTCCATGTTAAGAGGAAGTCCCATTGCCACTTCGTCAACATTAAACTCTTTTATAAGTTTGTTTAAATGCTCAAGTGACTGCTCTTGTGAATGGTTTTCAAAAACTTCATAAGGGCTAGAGATAATGCATAAGGCATCAGTCATTGCCACGCCAATGCGTCTGTCGCCATAATCAATGCCCATTTTTCTTGTCCGTTGCATCATAACTCCACCTATAATATACCCTTTTTTAAAATATTAGTCAAACAAAAACGCTAGTTTTTCACAAATAATTAAAAATTTATATAACTTAAAAGGCTTGACAGGTCGTCTGTCTTCTCAATTGCCTGTGTCCAAATGGCTTTGTTTTGAAAATCTGTGTTTAAAGGATTAATGCAAATAGTGGAGACTCCACTTTTAGAAGCATCTTCATCATTGGAAGAATTGCCTACAAAAATCACTTCTTCTTTTTTTAAGTTATATTTTTCCATTTGTTTTAAAATAAAGTCACTTTTATTGGTAGTGTTGGTTTCTGCTAAGACCGCACCATTGATCAAACCATTTTCATCAAAAGTTAATGACAACGCTTCAATTTTTGTTATAAATTTGTTCATGCTTTTTAATTTTTCATCGATAATATTTTTCACGCCACCCGATAAGATGCAAATTTTTATACCATGTTGATACAAAGTTTTAAAAACTTTTTTGCAATTATCTAAAAGTTTGGTTTCTTTGGCAAGTGAATAAATCATTGACCTGTTTACGCCATTGGCTCGAAAAATTTTTATGACCTCTCCTACCCACTCTTGATAACTTATTTCCCCTTTTTTAAAGTGGTCGTGGTAAAGTCTTTCTTCCTCACTTGTAAGTCCTATTTTATTCCAAATTCTAGTCCATGAGTTGTCTAGTTTATGCGGTTTAGTCAAGGTGCCGTCAAAATCAAAAATTACAAGCTTAGTTTTATTTGCACTCATACAAGTTTTCTCCCTCTCCGACCGAAACAATAAGAGGAACTTGCAATGTAGTTATATTTTCCATTTCAGTTTTCAAAATGTTTTCAACCATCTCCTCTTCTCCAGGATAGCAGTCAATGATCAGCTCGTCATGAATTTGCAAAATAAGCCGACTCTTTAAGTTTTGTTGTTGAAGGCTGCGAGAAACCTTTATCATGGCAAGTTTGATAATGTCTGATGCTGTGCCTTGAAGAGGCATGTTCATGGCAACTCTTTCAGCAAAATTGCGCACTAGATATTTTGAAGAATTTATGTCAGTAATAAGTCTTCGTCTTCCAAACTTGGTCAAAGCATAGCCATGCTCTTTTGCAAAAGAGACATTGTTTTCCATAAATTGTTTGACTTTTGGATAACGCTCAAAATAGCTGTCGATATATTCTTTTGCGCTGGCTCTTGTTGACTTGATGTTTTGTGACAAGCCGTAGTCGCTTATGCCATAGATTATTCCGAAATTGACCGCTTTTGCATCTCGCCTCTGTGAAGAAGTGACCTGCTCAAGTGGAACATGAAAAATTTGAGAGGCTGTGATTGTGTGAATGTCAAGTCCGTTGTTGTATGCCTCAATAAGCTTTTCCTCGCCTGACATGTCGGCAAGAAGGCGAAGCTCAATTTGATTGTAGTCGGCAGAAATCACCTTTCCGTTTTCAAACTTAGACACAAACAGTTTGCGCAGTTCTTTGCCTTCAGTGTCTCGAGTTGGAATGTTTTGAAGATTTGGCTCGCTGCTTGAAAGTCTGCCTGTGTTTGTCAGCGTCTGATTGAAAGTTGTGTGAATGATGTTTCCACTATTTTTGCAAATTTCTTTGTAAACCTCAATATATGTATTTTTGATTTTTGCAAGTTTTCTATATTCCAAAATATGTGCAACAATTGGAATGAAAGACAGCTCTTCCAAAACAATTTTTGAAGTTGAACGCTTTTTGTTGTTGTAGGCTTTTATTCCAAGCTTGTCAAAGAGGATTGTGGCTGTTTGTTGTGGCGAATTGATGTTAAATTCCTCGCCTGCCTCGCTATAGATTTCCTCTCTTAGCTTTTCTAGTTTTCCAGTAAAATATTCATCAAGCTCTTCAAGTTTGTTTTCATTGATTTTAAAGCCTTCTTTTTCCATTTCAAACAAAATTTGGCAAAGCGGAAGTTCGATATTATAAAAAATATATTTCAATCCCTCATCCATTTTGCTGAGATATGTGTTAAGAAGCGACAAACTCTCTTCAGTTGGAATGGTCTTTGGCATGTTTCCGCCAACATTGACAACATAGTTTGCAATCATCACATCGACATAGTTTTCAAGTTTGATATTGTGTTTGTCAAGAATATGCATATCTTCCTTTGCAGATGTCGTCACCTTAAGCACATTTTTATTTTCAAAAACTTCCTTTAAGGCAGAAACTATGTCATCAAATGAAAGCCCGCTGTCAAACATTTGAAAATTTTGCTCAAGAAAATATAGCGTGCCGTCATAGATAAATTCCATTTTCTGCAGATTGTAGATCAAATGCCCTTCACTGAGCGTTGAAAGCTTGGACAGCACCTCTCTTGACAAAACTTTTCTTTCAATTTTTTTCTCTTCCTCTGGCTGTTCTCCAAAAAGCTCACCTTTAAGCAGTGAGGTGAAATCATAATCTTTGAAAAATTTGTAGCATTCATTTGAAAAAGGCAACGAAAATTCAAGTTGTTTTTGGTTGATGTCAAAATCACAATCACATTTGATTGTTGCAAGAGTTTTTGACATATATGCCTTTTCTTTGTCGTTTTCCAGTTTTTCTTTAAGCTTGCCCTTTATGTTGTCAAGATTTTGATAAACTCCATCAATTGAGCCAAATTGTTCAAGCAGAGAAAGTGCTGTTTTTTCGCCAACACCAGCAACTCCAGGAATGTTGTCCGAGCTGTCGCCCATAAGACCTTTAAGTTCAATCACTTGACTTGGCGTAAGCGAAAAAAGTTCTTTAAGTTTTGCCCTGTCAACCTTTTCCACTTGTGACACACCTTTTTTTGTCAACCAAACATTTGTGTTTTCATCAATAAGTTGAAGAAGGTCGCGGTCTCCAGAAAGCAAAATCTTCTGCCCATCAAGTTTTTTGGCAAGCGTTCCAATAATGTCGTCAGCTTCAATGCCGTCCACCTCAAA
Organism: uncultured Clostridia bacterium; assembly: GCA_944348085.1. Lineage (GTDB taxonomy): Bacteria > Bacillota > Clostridia > Christensenellales > UBA1242 > Caccovivens. The sequence goes on along the minus strand of CALVMU010000008.1, from coordinate 50,087 downwards.
AACAGCAATTTTCATCGCTTTAAGCATGTGTTTTATTGCAGGAAATTGAGACAACAACTCTTGTGGTGTTTCTTTTCTTTGCGCTTTATATTCGGTATAAATCTGGTTTCTAAAGGTTTGCCTTGCATGGTCAAAAGCCACAGCCACCTTATTTGGTTTTAGCTCTGTTATGATTTTTATCAAAATGTTTGCAAAACCAAAAACTGCGCCAGAAGGCTTTCCGTCACGGTTCGACAAAAAAGGCAATGCGTAGAAGGCTCTGTTTGCAATGCTGTTTCCGTCGATAATTAAAATTTTGTCCATATTGTCCCCTTTTGTAAACTTTTATAAATCTAGCTTATCAAAATCTGATAAAAGCTCCGCTTGTTGTGTTGTCAACAATGATTCCAAAAAGATTTCTGAATGTGTCTGGTATAACGGCGGTTAAAATCAAGAACACAGTTGCCAAAACCAGCAAAATGAAAAATGCAATTTTAAGAGGATTTCCAAAAAAGTTGATGGCGGCATAAGCCAGCATAATTGCAAGTCCGCCATAATTTGCAATCATCTGAATTGTTTGATTGACCTCGACTGCCACATTGCAATAGCATAAGAGTGCGATGTAGCCAATTGTGAGAACAGCAAGCACAAAATACAAAATTGTTTTCATTGTTTGTCTCCATTTAAAATTATTCTATCACAATTTTTGCAATTAAACAACCAAATTTACTGCAAAAATAAAAGAAGCTTGTCGGTTAAGCTTCTTTATTTTGGTTGTTTTTCTCTTTTTTCAAAGATTTTTCTTCTTGCTTATGTGCTTTTTCTGCCCTTTTAAGTTCTTTTTCCTTCAATTTTTCTTCATGCTTTTTCTCTTTATTTGCCTCTTTCGCAAGCTTTCTTGCTTCCGCTTTTTCTTTGTTTACAAGAGGTTTGATTTTCTTTTTCTTGCTCTTTTCTTTCTTAGCGCCTTTTTCTGCTTTGCTTTTTGTTTTCTTTTTGATTTTTTTAAATTTGACAATTCTGGTTGCTTTCTTTGGAATTGTTCCATCGTCTGGAAGAGAAGTTTTCAAGTTGTCAGGATTTTTGATCATGTCAGAGAAAAGTCTTAAACTTTTACCCATATAAAGTCCGTCAGCAACGCGTTCGTCAAGACTGACACCAAAAGTTAATATTTTTGCAATTTTAAGCTCTTTATTGTTTTCAACATAAGGCTCAACTTGCTCCTTGCCCATAGAAATAAAGATGGTTGTTGTTCCAAAATTGTAGAGGTGATGGAATATGTAGTTAAGTTTTATGGACTTAAGGTTTGTCAAAAAACAGCTTGTGTGAAATGGGCTTGCTTTGATAAGACCTTTTGGAAGCATACCGTGCCTGTCAAGAAATCTTGCAAAAGCCATAAACCATCTAAACATAAAGTCTGGCAAATGGATGAGTTTTCCAGCTGTTTTTGTGGTTGCGTGGACTTCATCTTCTTTCAAATTTTTTGCGATTTCATCATCAACAATCTTTTTGACCTCTTCAATGCTTTCTCGCCCAGTAAAGAACATTTTTAAAGTCACTTGTTCCCCATCGTCTTCAAGCTTTTTCTTTATGTCCATTGAAATTGAGATTGTGTTGCGCTGATAGATTGAACCACGCATAATAAACCGATTGAGTTTTTTGCGAATATATAAAATCCTTACAATCGCCGCCATAACTATATGCATATAGCTGTAAGAAATGCCATTTTTACGTTCGCGTGCAATAAACTCGTCAATGGTGTCACATTTGATCTTGACTGTAGTATAGTTTACAGCATCAATCCTTTGAGGCATAAAAAATGGCTCAGCCTTGTCAATTATGCCCATTCCTTTAACTTTTTTTCCATCACTTCTATGTCCAAACATATTTTCTTTCCTTTTGTTTAATTTTTATATTTTTTTCTAATCAAATTTTTCTCTCGACCATTTTGGCTTGGCGTGTAATAAACCTTGTCTTTTAATGAGTCAGGCATGTATTGTTGTTTCACATAACCGCCATAGTCATGCGGATATTTATATTTTCCATGTCCGTCTGCGTTGGTCGAAGGATGATTTTTAAGATGATTTGGCACTTTGTTGTCGTTAAAATTGATTGCGTCATCTTTGGCAAGAGCCATAGCCTTTACAACCGAATTTGATTTTTCAGCCTCGCATACATAAATGATTGCGTGCGACAAAGGTATCAAGCCTTCAGGTGCGCCCATTTTTTCAACTGCATACATGGCGCTTGTTGCAAGAAGCAAGGCGTTTGAGTCTGCCATACCCACATCTTCAGAGGCATGCGCAACAAGTCTGCGCGCAATAATCATTGGGTCGCAACCTGCATTTATAAGCCTTTGGCTGTAAAATAAAGCCGCTTCAGTGTCGCATCCTCGCAGTGATTTGCAGAAAGCTGACAGCACATCATAATACATATTTTCGTCAAGGCTCAGCGCTTTTTTGTCGGTTGACTGCTCTGCGATTTCGCGCGTTATATGTATCACTCTGTCCTTGCTGGCTGGAGTTGTCATCACAGCAAGTTCAAGGCTGTTAAGTGCATTTCTCAGGTCGCCAGCTGATGCAAAGGCAATATAGGAAAGGGCTTCATCGCTAGCGTCAACATTTAAAGCGCCAAGTCCTCGTTCTTTGTCAGAGACTGCCCTTTTTAAAGCTGAGATGATATCTTTTGAAGTAAGAGGCTTAAATTCAAATATTCGGCATCTTGAAACGATTGCCCTGGTCATTGAGGTGTAAGGATTTTCAGTCGTTGTGCCAATAAGATAGATGTCGCCATTTTCAATAGCCTCAAGAACGCAGTCAGATTGAGCCTTGTTCCACCTGTGGCATTCATCAAGAATAAGAAAAGTGTCTTTGCCAAGCATTGCCTTGTCAGTTCTTGCCCTTTCAATAACAGCTTTGGCATCAGCCACACCACTTGTGACCGCGTTGAGCTTTACATAGTTTGCCCGAAGCGTTTTTGCAATGATATTGCCGAGGGTGGTTTTTCCCGTTCCTGGCGGGCCATAAAAAATGCAGCTGCCAAGTGTGCCATATTTGATAGCACGATAAAGCAGTGTGTTTTTGCCAACAATATGTTGCTGACCGACAAACTCATCAAAAGAAGTTGGTCGCATCCTTTCTGCGAGAGGCACTCGAGTTTCCATAGCCTCATTATACACACTTATTTCTCAAAAGACAAGTATATTTCATTGTTTTTTTTGAAAATTTCTTTTGTAAGCAGTGTAAAGTTGAAATATCGCGTGTTGTCGGCAAACATATACCGCGCTCCACCATGAACTATAAAAACGCGTTTCCACCTTTGATTTCGGTATAAAGAGAGCATTTTAAGCCCCTTAAAATTTTCATCAATCTGCTCGCCATTTTCATATTTTTTGATAAGCAAATTTTTCATTTTTAAATAAGAATTTTCACTTTCCTCATCGTGAACATTTTTTTGCCAGTTTTCCCAGATTTTTTCGGGCAAAGAGCGATTAAAAAGGTCATCAAAATTGCCATTTGATGTTTTCACTCTCATGTCAAAAATTTCAAACATCTTTTCTTGCGCGATATTGAAAAATTCAGACATATCAGTTGCGCTGTGAAGGCAATATTTTTTGTCGCCATAGTTGAAATATAGCCGTCTCTGCTCTTTTGGAAGAAGTGAAATTTCACATTCAAAATTTATACATGCAAAGGATGAAAATTCAAGCCCATCAACATTTGCAAACGAAAATTTGCCACCTTTGCAAAAATAATTAAAGTATGCCTTATCTTTGCTGGTTAGATTTTGAATTTCAATGCAGTCTTTGTCTTTCTTGAAAAAATAATAACCTCTTGGAAGTGGCAAGTGCATCTCCACCCTCACCTTTTGACAGGTTTTTTCTATGTTTGAAAGAGTGATATAAAAGTTTTGACCATTGCATAGATAGTTTTTGATGTCAATCACCACATGATTTTCACAAAACTTTTTGTGCAGATAATAAGGAGAAAACTCCAGCTCCACTTTTTTGCCGTTGATTGCCAAAAATTGCTCGTTATAGCAAATTTTGTATGAGGAAGAAGAAGGATAATTTATATTCAGTCCATCAAGTGAGTAATAGAGAGAACTGCCCATTTCTTCAGGCAAAATGAGTTTGCAATTTGGCAAACTTTCAAGTTTTTTTTCTTTTATAAGCGGTTTTTTGGTTAAAATAAGGTTGAATTCAGCCCTCTTTTTTGCCTTTTTGAAGGCTTCAAAAAAGATTTTGTCAAGCGGTTTTTTAAAGATAAAAACAGGAAGCGAGCTGTCAATTCCAACAACAGACAAAAGCTCAAAGTCAATTTCAGGACTGTTTAAATTTGGCGCATGATACTTGATTTTGTTAAAAATAAGCTCTTCAAGTTTTTCGATATACTCTTTTTTGTTCATGCAATCTTTATTGCCAAAGACAATTTAGATTAAACAAATTTTTCTTGCAAAGCAAAATTTAAAAGCAATAGAAAATCAATGATTGTTTAAGAAATTACACAAAATTGTTTAAAAAATCATGCAAATCTGTTGTTTTTACAACAAAAAAAAGTGGCATTTCGCCACAATCAGTTATGCTGTAAGCCGAGTTCTGTATTTGACAATCATCTATCTAGTTTTGCAGTTGCCTGCAAACTCAAGCGGCTAAAGAGGCGCGAGAGAACGCGCAAATGCCTCTCTCCTTGCATCAGGTGGGGTTTACAGAGCAAAAGCTGTCTCCAGCTTTTCGGTGGTCTCTTACACCACCTTTCCATCCTTACCAAAAATTTGGCGGTTTATTTCTGTTGCACTATCCTTAGGGTCGCCCCCACAGGCCGTTAGCCTGCACCATGTTCTCTAGATGCTCGGACTTTCCTCATCTTGCGATGCGATTGTCTGCATAACTGACGCAAATATTATATAGCAAAAAAAAAATTTTGTCAACATAAATATTTTTATTTAACTATTGACAAAATAAAAATAAAGGTGTAAAATAAAGCCATGAGAACGATGAATAGAAACCAAGAACACAACCTTGAAGTCTCCAATGCAGTTGCAAAAATTTGCGGAGGAGAGAATTTGACTGATAATGAAACAAAATTTTACAATTCTTTGATTGTAAATGATTTATCGACTGGTAATCATGGTGCAACAGAGCTCCTAGATATTATGAAAGCTCTTCTTTCGCGACCTGATTATGCTTTGATATCGAAAAGAGGCGTGACTGTTGAGCCTTACAAAAGAGCTTTAATCAACTATCTTAAAAAACCAAGTGTTGATGTGGCTCTATTTACATATATAAAATCAAAATTGGACGAAGAAATTACTATTGAAAATCCTTTAAATAAATACATGAACGATGCAAAAGATAGAAAATTTAAAATAATTGACTATTTTACAACCGAAGAGCTTTTAGAGATTGAAGACATTTTATTGTCAAAAAAATTTCCTGAGAAAAGTGATCCATACGCTTTATAAAAAACCGCTAGCAAATTCTAGCGATTTTTTTTGACATATACCAAGTTTTTAGCCGACTGTGAAAAGTGTTTTGATTTTTCCGTTCTTTTTGTCACTATAAAGTGCAGTCAAGTTGCCATCTTGTGAGATTTTGATTGCTGTGCCATATTTTGCAAGTGTGTGTGCCGCTGCAAGCCTTCCACCACCTTCACTGCCCGCTTCAATTTTGATGATTGCACCAATTGCTATGATGTTTCCATCATTGTCAATCACAGTTGCGCCGTCCATACTGACAAGTTCTTGTCTGAGTTTTCTGTTTAGTTCATGGAAAGGCCTGTCTGCAATAATTTTTCTAAGAGCCTGTGCTTTATAGCATTTTTCCTGTTGCAAAAAGACACTGTAAGGCACTTTGTAAGTTTTTTCAACTGATGCAAGGCGTTGAAAGTTGTAAAGTTTGCTTGCTTCTTCAAGTTCTTGCTCTTTTTTGATTTCAAAATATTTTTCCATTACGATGTCGTGAGCATCAATATGTGTCAAAGCCTGTTCGACTGAGTCTTTATTTAAATAAACAAGACAACCGCCTGTGTAGGCAAAAGAAGTGTCAAGCGCGGTAAAATAAATTGAGCGCCTTATGTCTTTTAACGAATATGTCCCCCTGCTTAAGAGCAGTTGAATAACCTCATCATGAGAGAAAACAATCCAATTTCCATTTCGTTTGGCAAACAAAAGGGTTCTATTTTTAAATATCAAAAAGTCACCACTTGAAGTCAAAACAAGTCCGATTCTTTTGTCGTTACAGTATTTAGCAACGCCTTCAAACTTATAAGGCGAAACTGCTGGCAAGCCTTTTCTTGATGCAACTTGAGTGTAGCCAACCAAAAATCCGTTTTTATCAAATTCGATTGCAGAAGCCTCACCATCTGTTAGAAGCGCGAAAAAATCTTTATTCATCACATCTGAATAATTTATGCAGTTTTCTTCTTGCACATCTAGTGCCAAATTGATGATTGTGCAAATTGATATTTTTTTGCCTTCATAAGTTCTTGACGCCCATTTTTCAAGCTCATTCAAAATGTCAAGCATAACATATACAGTTTCTTCTTGGTCGCAAAGGCTTCGGCAAATTGATTTTTCAATAGCGTGTGACTGAAGAGTTGTGATATAGTTTTGGTCTTGAAGATTTAACATGGCAATGGTGTTAATTTCAGCCAAAATTGAGCGAAGAAGTGCTATTTCGAAATTTTGGAAGGCTTGTCCTCTTTTTAAAACAAAACGATATTCGTCTTGTTTTGAAGGTTTGATAAGAAGCGAATTTTTTTTGCCAAGAGCAACTTCGCTGTCACGAGGAGTTGAACTTTCTTCGCCTTCAATAAATGAACCCGTAAACAAAGGAAGGATAAGTTTTTGCAAGACATTATAAAATTCAGTTTTTTCCATTTCCCCCTCCTTTTTTACAATCTTTTTTTCAGTATAAACTTTTTTATTTTGATTTTGCAAGCATTTTTTGAGATTTTTTTTATTATTTAACAAATTTTTTTGCATTTTTTATGATTTTTTATTTTTCATCCTGAGGAATTTTGCTTTTAATAATGGAAAGTGCTTTTGTTTCTATCCTTGAAATATATGAACGCGAAACCTTTAAAATCTGAGCAACTTCCTTTTGCGTCATAGGAGCCGTTCCGTCAAGACCAAAGCGTTTTGTTATAACAATGCGTTCTCTTTCATCAAGATATTTGTCCAAAATGCCCTGAATATCTTGCAAAAAGCATTTTTGTTCCACCTCTTCTATCACATCTTCACTGTTTGGATCACAAATGACCTCAAAAAGCTCAAGGTCTTCACCCTTTCCGCTGTTTGTCAGATATGAGTTGTAAGAAACAACGCGCTGATGTTTTTTCTGCGCTCTTATCGCCATCAAAATTTCGTTATCAATGCAACGAGAGGCATAAGTTGCAAGCTGAGCATTTTTGCCAGGCTTAAAACTGTCAATTGCTTTGATAAGACCGATAGTTCCTATTGAAATCAGGTCATCAACTTCCAAAGTTCCTGAAAATTTTTTAACTATGTGCGAAACAAGTCTCAAATTGTGAGTTATAAGTTTGTCGCGCGCATCCTTGTCGCCCTGCCAAAGCTTTTGAACAAGCTCCTCTTCTTCCTCTTTTGATAAAGGCAGTGGAAAGCCTTGCACAGAACCAACAAAACTGTTGAAATGAGATATCTTTCCAACTACCGTAAGCAAACTTTCATAAAACATATTTCCCTCGCATTTCTATTACTCTATATATGTTGAAATATGTCGAATTTTGCTTGTCTCACCAAAACTTGTTGAAAAATTTTGAACTGTAAAAAGAAAAAATCAGCCTCGTTAGTCAAGCAATTTTGAAACTAGCGGAATAATATAAGAGAAACATAGGCAAAAAACAACAACCTATGTTTTCTTTTTGCTCTTATCTCTCTTAACTGCCCAAAAAGCGAATATTTCTGCCGTTGTCACAGGTTGTCGTGTTAATAACAATTTTAAGATTTATAAGACACTTGCATTGACCTTGACAACAAAGAAAATTCGCTTACACTAAAAAATAGAGAGAGGAAAACGAAAAAGCAAAAGAGCGGATTGCGTTACGCTCTGCCAGCAACCGCTCTTTTTTGAGCAAAATTGAGTTTGTGGCGTGTGCTTGGTTGCTGGAGCGAAGCGACAGCACTTGTATATGACAAGCACACGTCTAACTGCCAATTTTGTATTTTTATAAAAAATTCAAATATTTGCAACAAATTTATAATTTATATGTTATAATATATTTATAAAATGAAATTAAAGGTATGATTAAATGAAAATAATTTATGTTCATCACGCATTAAGAGAAAAAGGAAATCCTCCAACTCAAGAAGATGGAATTCAACCATTAGGTATTAAGGACGCAGAAACCACTGCAGAATTATTAAAAGGAATGAGTGAAAGGTCTAAATCAACTTTTAGGGCAATTTATACTTCGCCTTATTATAGGTGTGCAAAAACTGCTGAAATAATCAATAAATATATGAATTTGTCTATTTATGAAGAACCAAGATTTAATGAGTTTAAAAATGTTTTTGAAGTTATAGAAAATGGAAAAAATGTTACAAAAACTGAAACTTGGTTACAATGTCAAACTAGAATTAGAGAAGCAATAAAAGACATTGTTGAAAAATATGATGACAACGATACAGTTATTTGCGTTACAAGTGGTGTTAATATAACTGCATTTATTGGTTTAGCATATAAAATCCCTGTAAATGAAAATATGCCATTCCCTTGGGTGCCAAGTTGTTCACCAATAGGGTTTGAAATAGATAAAAGTTGTTTTTAAAGAGCAAATATGAAAAAGAAATTTACAACAAATGCGTATATGAGAAGTGCAAAAAATTACGATATTAAAATATACAACTTTGAAGATTATTATTTAGTAGTTAAAAAAGTAAATAAGGTTGAAAATCCATTTATCACTCATATTGGTCAAAACATTATGGATAATGGCTATTTTGTTTTAGAGTGTACACCTAAAAATGAAAACTATTCAATGAGAGTGTTCTTTAATAAGAAAAAACAGCCATTGCTCTATTATTTTGATATAACAAATGAGCAAGGTTTAGATAAAGATACAAGAGTTCCTTATTACATTGATATTTACACAGATATAATGATTTACACAAGCGATAATAAAATTGTAGTTGTTGATGAAGATGAATTAAAAGAAGCACTTAAAAATAAAGAAATTTCAAAAGCAGAATATAATAAAGCTAATAAAGTTACAAAACAATTATTTAAAGAATTACAAGATGGCACAAATCAATATAAAAACATTGATTTTACTAAATATCTAAAATAAAAGGTGGAAATATGAAAAAAGTATGTTTAGTTACAGGAGCAAAAAAAGGAATTGGCTTTGCGGTTGCCAAACAATTGCTCGATAATGGAAATTATTATGTGATTATGGTTGATAATGATCCTCTTACGAAAGAATTTGTAGGAACTATTAAAGACAAATCAAGATTAAGTGTTATGACAGCAGACATCACAAAAGAAGAGGATATGCTTATACTAAAAGAGTTTATAATGCAAACTTATGGTGGTTTGGATTGTCTTGTATGCAATGCCGGTATAATCCCTACTCCATGTGGAATTGATGACATTACCGATGAAAATATTGACAAAACAATTGATGTTAACTTAAAAGGAACATTTAGATGTTTAAGAATATTTGGAAATCTTATACATGAAACATCAGATAATGGAAGCATTGTAAATTTAACATCCGTTGATGGAATTATTGGAGAACCTTTTGCTGTTATTTATTCAGCTACAAAGGCAGGAATAATTTCTTTAACTAAATCTTTTGCCAGAAAACTTGGAGATAAAGTTAGAGTTAATGCTGTTGCACCTGGATTGATTGATACTCCGCTCACTGAAAGTTTAGGAAATGATCCAAGCTGGACAACGGACTTTTCAATTATTAAAAGAGTTGGAAAACCCAATGAAATTGCAGATGCTGTTGAGTTTTTATTAAGTGATAAATCTACTTATATTACAGGACATATTCTAACAGTTGATGGTGGATTTACATTAAAATAAGGAGAAAATATATGAGTGATTACTTTTACGAAAAATCAAAGTTTTATTATGAAAAATACAAAGCAGGTAAACTTACAAGAAAAGTTGGTGCAATTATTAAAGATGGAGATAAATATTTAACCCTTATAAAAAATGGAAACAAAGCAATGTTCTCTGGTGGCTCGGTTGATGATGGCGAAACAACAAGACAAGCAGTTGTTAGAGAAGTTTTAGAAGAAACAGGTGCAAAAGTTACAAAACTTAAATATCTTGCTAGAGATTATTACTCTGTTGATTGGGAGTTTGAAGGCATAACCTTCCCTAATAAAAGAGTTTCATATATCTATCTTTGTGAAGTTGAAAAAGACAACTTGAACGCCAAAGGTCTAGAAGGCGAATTCGATGATAATATCACTTTAAAATGGTGTACTTCGCAAGAACTTGAAGATCTTAAATTATATAAAGTAGACCTTGCTCTCGTTAAAAAGATTGAAAAAGAAAATATACAAATATAAAAAATACACAATCAGAACTGATTGTGTATTTTATTTCACTAGTTTCAAACGTACTAGCTCTTTGAAGCTGATATTTTTATTTAAATTATATTCGGATTATATTTAAAAGCTTAGCAATCAATTTAAGATGACACTAAAACAAACTTTCCACAAATTCGTCGCTGTCAAATTGTTCGAGGTCGTTTTCACCCTCTCCAACTCCAACAAAAACGACAGGAAGCTTGTATTCCTTTTCAATCGCAATCACAACACCACCTTTGGCAGTTCCATCGAGTTTTGTCAGCACAATTCCGTCAATCTTTACAAAATCGTTGAAAGCTGAAATTTGAGAAAGCGCGTTCTGTCCAGTTGTTGCATCAAGCACAATAAAAGTATACTTATGCGCTTCTGGATATTCACGATTGACAATCTTATCAATCTTTTTAAGCTCTTCCATCAAATTTGTTTTGGTGTGAAGTCTGCCAGCAGTGTCCACAAGCACAACATCGGTTTTGCGCGCTTTTGCCGAGGCAATTCCGTCAAAAACAACAGACGCCGCATCAGCACCTTCACCCTGTTTGACAATTCTTGTTTTTGTGCGCAATGCCCATTCGTTAAGCTGATTTGTGGCTGCCGCCCTAAAAGTGTCGCCTGCAACAAGCAAAACATCTTTCTTGTTTTCTTTAAAGTATTTTGCCATTTTGCCAATTGTTGTGGTTTTGCCAACGCCATTGACGCCAATAATCGTAATTATTGCAGGATACTCAATCGTTAAAGGTTCTTCCTCTTTGAAAAGCTCTTTTAAAATGCGTTTCAGCTCCGCTCTAACCTCTTCAGCAGTTCTGATTTTGTTTTTTCTGGCGCGCAGTCTAAGCTCTTCCACAATTTCAAGACTTGTTTTTACGCCAACATCGCAAGAAATCAAAATGTCAGTAAGGTCGTCAAAAAAGTCATCATCAATTTCGCCATGGCTGAGAAGAGAGTCAATTTTTCGAGCAATTGCCTCTCTTGTTTTCTTTAATGCGTTGCCAATTTTTTTGAAAAATCCCATTTTTCACCTCTAATATATTAGCCAAAATTGCTAGGTCTTATCAATTTTAATTTTCTTGTGCATGTTTGATAGCGTCTGAAAGCTGAACAGAAACAATCTTTGAAACGCCCTTTTCTTCCATTGTAACCCCAAAAAGTGCTTGAGCATATTCCATTGTTGGCTTTTTGTGAGTTATCAAAATAAACTGAGTCTCGCCTGAAAGTTTCTTGAGGTATTTGTCAACGATCTCAACATTTGAATCGTCAAGAGCAGCCTCAACCTCGTCGAACAAACAGAAAGGAAGCGGTTTGATTCTTAAAATTGCAAATATAACAGCCATTGCAGTCAAAGATTTTTCACCACCAGAAAGAAGTGTCATGTTTTGAATTTTCTTGCCTGGAGGTTGAGCAAAAATCTCAACTCCGCTTTCAAGAGGGTCATTTTCATCCACCAGCGCAAGTTTTGCAGTTCCACCGCCGAAAAGCTCTCTGAATGTAAGTTTAAAGCTTTCGTTAATTCTGTTAAGCTCGTTGTTAAACTTCTCAATCATAATACCTGACAGGTCTTTTATAATCTTATTCAAGTCATCTTGCGCTTTTTCAAGGTCTTCAGCTTGAGTGTTAAGGTCGTCATAACGCTCATAAAGAGCCTTGCAGTCTTCAATCGCGTTGACATTGACATAGCCAAGTGCTGAAATAGCCTTTTTAAGCCTTGAAATTTCAGGCATTGCCTCATTGATATCAAATTCGGCGCGACGAAGCTCTTGACATGTGGTGTATGTAAGGCTGTATTCTTCATAAATACGCTCTTGCATTGCCTCAAGCTCGCTGTCAACTTTAGAAAGGTTCATCTCTTCGCGGAATTTCTTATCGTGCAGACGAGTAAGCTCATCCATAAGCGCAGATTTTTGAGCGTCAAGCTCTTTGACCTTATCATTGATTGCTTGTTTATCATTTTCAATCTTAGCTCGTTTTGCGACATTTGCTTCAAGCTCTTGTTTTTTCGCAGATGATGGAGCTGATGCCAGTTTTTGTTTGATAAGTTCTTCGCTAGAGGCAATAAACTCTTCATTTTTGGCAATTTGCTCGTCAATCTGAACAATGCTGGTGTTAAATCTGCCCTCTTCATTTTCAAGGCGCAGTTTTTCGCTTTCTGCATTTGAAATCTTTGTTCTTGTTTGAGCCATTTCAACCTTAACAGTCAAAATGTTGTCGTTGATTTGGTCTCTTTGTTTGCGCAAAGCTTCAAATTTTTCCCGTTTTTCTTTGACAAGTTCGTCAGCGTCTTCTTTATTGCCTGAAAGCGCACTCTCAAGTTTCTCAGATTTTGCAAGCTCTTCATCAATAAGTTTAAGCTTGTTTCGAACCGTTTGACTTTCCATTTCGCTGACTTTCAAGTTGTCAGCAATCTCAATAAGTCCAGCTTCAAGTCGGTCGAGCTTTTCTTTGTCTGTTGCAAGTTCAATTTCCATGTTTGCAACAAGGTCTTGTTTTGATTTTAATGTTGTTTTCGCCTCTTCCGATTTAGCCAAGTTTTCTTTAAATTGATTTGATGCCTTCTCAAGCGCAATATTCAGTTTTACGATTTCGTCACCAAGATTTTCAATTTCGCGCTCTCGTCCCATAATGTTTGAAGACTCTGCCTTCTTGCTTCCACCAGTAAGCGAGCCTTGTGTGCTTACAACATCACCTTCAAGCGTGACAATTCTAAAGGCATAGCCTGTCTGTTTTGCAGTGTTTACTGCAACTTCCAAGTTCTCTGCAATAACAGTTCCGCCCAAAAGATTGCTTACGACATTTGAAATTGAGCTGTCAAAGTCGACAAGGTCAGACGCAATGCCGTAAATGCCCTGTTTGCCTGCAACGGCTTTCTTGTCCAAGTCTCTTCTCTTCATAGAAGAAATTGGCAAGAAGGTTGCTCGACCAAAAGAATTGTCTTTCAAAAATTTGATAAGAAATTTTGCGTCGTCCTCATTTTTGGTTACAATGTTTTGCACTGCACCGCCAAGAGCGACTTCGATTGCAGTTTCAAATTTTTCAGGCACTTTGATAAGTGAAGCGATAACGCCAACAATCTTTGATTTGATTTGTGGGTTTCTGTCGCTTTCTTTAAGCAATTTTTTGACAGCATAAGCATAACCGTCATATTCATTTTGAAGGTCGGTCAAAAGCTTCTTTCTGTTTTCGTAAACTTTTATCTGTGTGGTCAAATTGCCCTTTTCATTTTCAAGTTCTTTAAGTCTTTTTTCAAGCAAAAATTGACCGCTTACAAGAGTGCTAACCTCTTGTTTTAAGTTTTCAAGCTTTTTGTTTTTACTGTCAAATTCTTCTTTGGCAGTTAAGAGAAGTTTTTTGTTTTCTTCCTGCTTATTTGCAATTGCATTTGTGTCTTGTTCAAGATTTTTAAGGTTGTCACCAAGCAGTGCCTTCTCTGCTTGAAGGCGTGAAAGATTGCTCTTAATATCAGAAAGAGAGCCAAGCGTTTCAATGATTTTCTGCTGGTTTGCTCCTGCTTCATCTTCACTTGCAGTCAGTTCATTTGCAATCTTGACATAGCTGTCAGAAAGCTCTGAGAATGAGGTCTCCAAAATTTTAAGGTCATCTTCAAGTTTGTGTAGCTCTTGAGTGATTTGCTCTTTGCGCTCTTTGCATGCAGAAAGCGCAGTTTGCGCATTGGCTTTGTCAAGATGAAGTCTGTCATTTTCTTTGTTGGTAAAGTTTATTCGCTCTCTTGCAAGTTTGGTCTCACCTTCTTGCTTTTCAAGGCTGACAGTAAGCTCAAGAATTGTTTGGTTTATCTCGGCAAGAGTTTTGTCAAAGTTTTCGATATCGCTCATTGCCTTGTTGTAATTTTCATTTGCCTTGTCAAGATCAGATTGTCTGACTTCAATCTGTCTGTTGACTGCGTCAAGCTTAAGTCCAATCTGCTCTTTCATGTCGTTTGCATTTTCATATTGATAAATGTATGCATTGACTTCAAGGTCTTTAAGTTGACCTTTATATTCCAAATATTTTTTGGCATTTTCAGCTTGCTTTTTCAAAGGTCCCATTTGTCTTTCAATTTCAGACAAAATGTCTTTAACTCTTGTCAAGTTATCATTTGTTCTTTCAAGTTTGCGCTCTGCATCGCGCTTGTCATTTTTGTATTTTGAAATGCCAGCCGCATCTTCAAACATTGCCCTTCGGCTTTCTGGTTTTGCATCGACAAGTTCGGTCACTTTGCCCTGGCTTATAACTGAATAGCCGTTTTTGCCAAGACCGCTGTTATATAAAAGATTGGTAATATCACGCAAGTGGCAAGTGTTGCGGTTGATAAGATATTCGCTTTCGCCAGAGCGATAGAGTTTTCTTGTGATGGCAAGCTCGTCATAGTCAAAATTGAAGAAACGATTTGAGTTGTCAAATGTGAGCGTAACTTCACAATAAGACAAGCTTTTTCTCTTTTCAGTTCCGTTGAAAATAACATCCTGCATGCTGTCACCACGAAGAGTTTTTGGACTTTGCTCACCAAGAACCCATCTTATCGCATCAGAAACATTGCTTTTTCCACAGCCATTTGGTCCAACAATAGCAGTAAAATTGTCATTAAACTCAATGACTGTTCGGTCTGCAAATGATTTAAAACCTATCATCTCAATTTTTTTGAATATCATAATTACCTCGCGTTTTCTTATGTTTTGTCGGCGTGAGAAATTTTTGCCATATTTTTCAAGCCTTTTCTAGCTTTATTTCTGCCTATTTAAAAATCTTTTTCAACTTTTGAGTGCTTTTGTTGTCATGTTTTTTGTCAAATCAAAAACAACTTTTCAATTGCCTTCTTTGCTGCTTGTTGCTCAGCCTCGATTTTGCTTAAGCCTTGACCTGAGCTGATTGCATCTTCATCCATATAAAAGGTTGAAATAAAACCTTTTTCAGTCGGTTCAGTTTTGTATTGCATGTGGCATTTGAAACCGCTTTGAACAAGCTCTTGAAGCTTAGATTTATAGTTGTCGTCAACCACATTTGCAAAGTCTTCCAGCTCAAAATTGCGATAAATAAACTTTTTTGCCTCTTCAAGCCCACCGTCAAGATAGATTGATGCAATGATTGCCTCGATGATGTCACCCTTTATCGCTTTTGAAATCTCTCCTTGATAGCTTTTGCCCAAAATCACCTGGTCTGACAAGTTTAATTTGTCAAAGATTTTGCAAAGGTTGTTTTCAGAGACATAGTGGCTTCTTAAAACAGTCAATTTACCCTCTTTTTCAGCTGTATGAACAAAGAGATATTCTCCAACAACAAAATCTAAAATCCCGTCGCCCAAAAACTCAAGCCGTTCATAATTTTCTTCAGACTTAGAGCTGTGCGTCACGGCTCGTTTAAACAGGTTTTGGTCGGCAAAATTATAGCCGATTTTGTTTGCTAAACTGTTTGCTTTTTTTGCGGTTTTAGCCATCACTCCTCCATATTTTCAAGCGCTTTTATTGATGCTTCAATCCTTTCATTTAATTTGTTTTCATGAAGAAGCATGGTCTGCTCAATTGAAGAAAGAATGTTGAGGCGTTTGCAAGAGCCATGATTTTTTACAATAAGCTTTTTGCAACCAAGAAGTGGACTTCCACCATGTTTCTTTAAAATGTCAACTCGGTTTTTAAGGTCGCTGAATGTTTGTTTCATAAACAGTGCGCCAATTTTGCTCATTGTGTGTGATTTGATGCTCTTTTTAAGAAGACTTAAAACAGCGCCAACAGCCCCTTCAGTGCCTTTCAAAAGTGCGTTTCCAGCAAAGCCGTCGGCAACCATAACATCAACCTCACCGCTCATAAAATCGCCACCTTCACGATTGCCAATAAAGTTGATTGGTGCATTTTTCAAAAGTGGATAAGCCTCTTTTACAAGCTCGTTGCCCTTTTCTTCTTCTCTGCCATTGTTGAGAAGAGCAACGCGAGGCTCTGGCTTGTTGTAGATGATTGAATAGTAAGCACTTCCCATAAGTGCAAAATGCAAAAGATTGACAGGTTTGCAATCGATGTTTGCACCGCTGTCAATAATGATAACATCACTGTCTGCTTTTGTAGGCAAAATTGGAGCAAGCGCAGGTCTTGAAATGCCTTTGATTCTGCCAATCTTCATGATTGCACCTGCAAGAACAGCGCCAGTGCTTCCAGCGCTTACAAGACCAACCACATCTTCTCTTTCCTTCAAAATGTCATAAGCTCTGACAAGTGAAGAATCGGTCTTATGTCTGATCGCCTCAGTTGGCTTGTCATTGTTTGTGATAACAGACTGAGCGTCCACAATTTCGATGCGCTCACCTCTTCCATTCAAAATCTTTTTGATTTCCTCCTCTTTTCCAGTCAAAATAAGTTCAAGGTCTTTGTGTTTTTCAACAGCCATCAAAGCCCCTTCAACAATTTCAAGTGGTGCGTTGTCACCGCCAAAAGCATCAACAACAATTTTCATAAATCTCTCCTATAGTCATAATTTTGTTTTTCCCAGTGCTTCAAAAAATTGCAAGCACTTTTTCAGCTCGTATATATAATAACAAAATTTGACTTTAAATCAAAGCAATTTTGCCGTTTTCTTCAAATTTTTTTGCGAAAATTCACACATTCGCAAACCACAGTCGAAATCAATATATTGTGGCTATTATGCGTTGCATAATACTATAATTTGCGCATAATAGTGTCATATAATAAAAAAATGGCAATAAAAAACCGCCAACAAATTGGCGGAAAGTTTTATTTTGATTTTTCTTTTTTCTCAATAACAGTTTCGTTTTTATAGCTACCACACTTCTTGCAAACAGTATGAGGTTTTTTCATCTCATGACATTTTGGACACTCAACAAGTGTTGGTGCTGTTGCTTTAAAATTTGCAGAATTTCTTGTGTTTCTTCTAGCTTTTGAAACTTTACCCTTTGGAACAGCCATTTCTTATCCTCCTTTAATCTTTTCACCTTGCTATTCAAGTATATTGATTTTTGCCTTGTTTGTCAAGCATTTTTCTCGTTTTTGTTAAAATTCTTTATTCTTTATTTTTTGATAAGTGCAAGTGTGTCTCTGGCAATCAAAAGCTCTTCATCAGTTGGAATGCGATAAACTTTAACTTTTGACTTTTTGGTGCTTATAAGTTCAACGGTTCCGCGTGGAAGAGAATTGTTTTTCTTCTTGTCAATTTCAATGCCATAAACTTCAAGCCCTTCAAGAGCCTCTTCTCTGAGGTCTTCTTGGTTTTCGCCTACCCCACCTGTAAATACGATAGCGTCAACTTTTCCAAGCACTGCCATATAAGAGCCGATAAACTTTTTAGTTCTATATTTAAGCATGTCAAGAGCAAGTTTTGCACGCTTGTTGCCTTTTGCGATTGCTTCATTGATTTCTCTAAGGTCACTTGAAACACCACTTATTCCAAGCATTCCACACTCTTTGTTGAGGTATGAAACAACTTCAGCAGCGGTTTGACCTTTCTTCTCGGCAAGAACTGAAACAACCGATGGGTCAAGGTCGCCAGAGCGAGTTCCCATAATAAGTCCCTCAAGAGGTGTCAAGCCCATTGTTGTGTCAACGCTTTTGCCGTTTTTGATGGCTGTGATTGATGAGCCGTTGCCCATGTGAACTGTGATAAGATTTAAGTCTTCAAGTTTTTTGCCCATAACTTGAGCGCATGCGTTTGCAACATATCTGTGGCTTGTTCCATGGAAGCCATATTTTCTGATATGATATTTCTCAGCGTCTTGATATTTAATTCCATAATTATATGCTTTTTCTGGCATTGTTGAATGGAAAGATGTGTCGAAAACAAGAACTTGTGGAACTTTTGGCATCACTTTGATGCAACCTGTTATTCCTGCCATGTTTGCCTGAGCATGAAGTGGTGAAAGGTCTGTCAGTTTTTCAAGGTCTTTAAGCACTTTCTTTGTAACCACAACGCTCTTATCAAAAATCCAACCGCCTTGCACAACTCTATGTCCGCAAGCTGAGATTTCTGAAAGGTCTTTGATAACTCCATTTTCTTTATCAGTCAAAATTTTAAGCACATTTTCAAGCGCTTCAACATGGTTTGTCATGCTCACTTTGACTTCTTTTTTCTGTCCATTCATTGAATAGCTGATAAATGAACCTGCAAGGCCAATTTTTTGGCAGTTTCCTTTAGCGATAACACTTTCATCTTTCATGTCAAACAATTGATATTTAAGTGATGAACTTCCTGCATTGATTACTAAAATTTTCATATCTTACTCCTTTTCCGATTGCAATGCTGTGATTGCTGTGATTGTAACTATATCCTCAACCGAACAACCTCTTGAAAGGTCATTGACTGGTTTGTTGAGCCCTTGCAAAATTGGCCCAATCGCATTCAGACCGCCAATATATTGAATTGCCTTATAGCAAATGTTTCCGCTGTTTAAGTCTGGAAAAATCAAAATATTTGCATCACCTTTAAGTGGGCTTTTTGGCGCTTTTCTTGAAGCAACTTCGCTTACCATTGCGCTGTCAAACTGAAGTTCTCCGTCCGCGCAAACTCCACTCTTTTTAAACTTGGCATAAGCCTCTGCCATTTTGGTGGCGCTTTCATGTTTTGCTGAGCCTTTGGTTGAAAACGACAAGAAGGCAACTTTTGGCTGGCCAAGCCCAAGCGCGTTGAAAGTTTTGACGCTGTCGCTGGCAATTTGAGCAAGTTCGTCCGCTGTTGGACATGGAAGAACTCCGCAGTCTGCCAAAATCAAAGCCTTATCTTTCAAGAATTTGTTTTTGCCATAGACAAAGAAGCAAGAATTGACTGGCGCACCTTTCTTTTTTGCTTTGATGATTTGAAGCGCTGGCCTTACAGTGTTTGCCGTTGAAGCCTCAGCTCCTGCAACCATTCCGTCTGCATAGCCTTCTTCAACAAGAAGCGTTGCAAAGTAGTATGGGTCAAGCGCAAGTTTTTTTGCCTCTTCTTCAGTCATGCCTTTATCTTTGCGTTTCATATACAGACATTTGACAAGTTTGTCAAGGTGTTCAAAAGTTTTTGGATTGATGATTTGAAATCCGATAAGTGACTTATCGCGAAGCACAAGTCCGCTTTCATCACCAATAAGAATAGGTTTTGCGATTTTCTTTTTCGCAATGATTTTGATTGCTTGCAAAGTTCTTTCACTAAATTCAGCTTCAGGAAAGACTATTGTCTTTTGCAATTTCTCCGCCTTTTTATATAAATTTTTTATTTTCATTTTAACCTTCTAAATTTTATTTTTTATGAATAAAAGATAATGTATCTATTCAATACAAAAATTATAAATATATTAACAAATATTGTCAAACATTTTGAGGATAAAATTATGGAAAAATTGTCAAAAATCTCCTTCTTTAAATATGTGGTTTCTCTTTTTATCGTCTACATTCTTTTTTGCATGATCTTGTCGCCCTCTTTCTATTTGCAGACAACCTTAGACGGAATTTCGGCTTGGGCGCTCAATGTTTTACCTTCACTTTTGCCTTTTGTGTTTTTCACAAAGTTGCTATCTTCTTTCGGACTGATTGAAAAGCTTTCTTCCTTCTTTGCAAAGCCAATAAAAAAACTTTTTAACGCGCCAGCGCTTTCCGCTTACACCTTTCTCTCAAGCATAATTTCAGGCTATCCAGTTGGCGCAAAAGTGACCGCTGACCTATATCAATCTGGCAAAATTTCTCGCACAGACGCCTGCAAAATGCTCAGTTTTTCTTCAACCTCTGGGCCTATGTTTGTGATTGGTGCTGTCGGCGCTGGAATGTTTGGAAACGCTCTAGCTGGCTATATCATTTTTTCAACTCATGTTTTAGGCGCATTTCTAAACGGACTTTTATATCGCAAAATAAAGCTTAAAGAATTTGACACAAAGGCAACAAAAAAGGAAGAAAAAAGTTTCAACCTTTCTTCAATCGTTCTTGACACCTCACTGAGCGTTATCACAGTTGGAACGATTATTGCAATCTTCTTTGTTGTGATTTCCTCGCTTTCGCCACTTCTCTCATTCCTGCCAAGTCCAGTGTCAGCTTTTTGTGGCGGTCTTATCGAAATCACAAGAGGCTGTCTTGACATTGCAAATGCAATGCCACTTAGCCTTGGCATCATTTCGGCAAGTTTTATCATAAGCTTTGGTGGCATTTCAACCATGATGCAGACTTATGCTTTGACAAGCGAGATAAAAATGCCGATAAAACTTATGGTGCTTCAAAAACTTACTCACGCCCTCTTGTCTTGCCTTATTTCAATCATTTTGGTTGCAATAATTTTATAAGAATTTAATTGTTATCTCAAACAAAAAAATCTCGGACTTTGCCGAGACTTTTTTAAACGCCTGCAGTTGTAGTTGCAAATTCACGGAGAAGTATTCCGCCATCGATAGCACAAGCTACAATCAAGTAAATTGTTGCAATTAAAACTAAAATATAGATGATTCTTTCAACAACTTTGCTTCCCATGCTGATCCACGCAACAAGGTTGAAATTGGTAAGACCAATAATACCCCAGTTGAGTCCGCCAATCATGAGAATGATAAGTGCGATATAGTTTGCGATAATCATTTTCTACCTCCTAAAAATATTGTTTCCAAAAAGGTAGAATTTATGCTTTAAGCAAAATTCATTTAAAATTATTTCCTGCTCTTTGTCAAACTCAAAAACTGTTTTTGTCAAATTTTGTTTGAATAAAAGCATTTTTGGCGTTTAGCTGTTTTTAAAGCTTTCGGTTATCACTCCTCCGCCAAGGCAAAGCCCTTCTGCCGTGTAAAGCACAACAAATTGCCCTGGAGTTATTGCGCGCTCTCTTTCTTTGAAATCAACTTTTATGGTTTTGTCACCAGTGACCGTCACAGTGACCGCCTGGTCTGGCTGACGATAGCGAAATTTTGCAAAGCAGTCAAACTTTTCTTCCTTTGGCTTTTCAGGAATCCAGTTCATGCCCTCAGCATAAAGCCCATCGCTAAACAAAAGGTCATCTTCGCCTTGACTCACGATAAGGCGATTGTTTTTTAGGTCCTTTTCAAGCACAAACCAGCGTCCGCCGTTTCCGCCTTTAAGTCCGCCAATGTTCAGTCCTCGTCTCTGACCAAGTGTGTAATACATAAGTCCGTCATGTTTTCCAACAACCCTGCCTTCAAGGTCAACTATGTCGCCTGGCTGAGCTGGCAAAAATTCTTGCAAAAACTTTTTGAAATTTCGCTCGCCAATAAAGCAAATGCCTGTTGAGTCTTTTTTCTCAGCATTTGAAAAGCCAAGGCGTTTGGCAATTTTTCGCACTTCTGGTTTGGTTATCTCAGCAAGCGGAAAGATGACTTTTGAAAGTTGATATTGGCTGAGTTGATTTAAAAAATATGACTGGTCTTTGTTTAGGTCATCAGCTTTTGCAAGATAAAACTTGCCGTCTTTCTCGATTTTTTTTGCATAATGTCCTGTTGCAATAAAGTCTGCGCCAAGTGCAAGCGCCTTGTCCAAAAATGGCCCAAATTTGATTTCACGATTGCACAAAACATCAGGGTTTGGCGTTCTGCCAGCCTTGTATTCTGCCAAAAAATATTTAAAAACGCGGTCGTAATACTGTTTTGCATAGTTGACTGAAAAATATGGTATGCCAATTTTGTTGCAAACACGCTTTACATCTTCATAATCTTCTTCGGCTGTGCAGGCGCTATCCTTTTCTTCCCAATTTATCATGAAAAGACCAATGACTTCATGACCTTGTTCTTTGAGAAGTTCGGCAGCGACTGACGAGTCAACTCCACCGCTTATTCCAACAACAATTCTCATAATAACCTCTTAATTTTCTTCCTGTTTTGTGTCTTTCAAATAGTCGTCATTTTGCAGGTCAATGGCAACTGGAATTTTAAATTTTTTAAGCGCCACCATAAAGATATCCCAAAACCAAAGAAGCATAACAAAACCACAAATAGTGCAGACTGTGCTGACCAAAACTTCGCTGTAAGCAATAAGCTGAGCATTAAAAATCGCGACGCAAAGCACAACCAAAAAGTTTGCAAGCAAAACCGAACCTCTCAAATATCTGCCCACATAAAAGCAGTGTCCGCCAAACAAGCCTGTAAAAATGGTCAGAAGCAGAAGTTTGACATAACTTACATCACTTGGAATTTTTGTCGTCTTTAAGATAAAGGACCTGTCGCCACGCTTCTTTTTTCTTTTGGCGTCTTTATTGGTTGCAATATCAAGGCGCGAAAAAACAAGTCCGCAGTCTGGACAAACTTCAACCGACTCAGGCAATTTGATTTCGCATCTAGGACAAGTTTTTTTGCGTTCAAAATTTCTAGTTCTCACGCTTTGATTTTAGCACTAAAACAAAGCTGTTGTCAACCATTTCTACATTTATTGAAATATACAAACGAGGCCTTATCGTCATGACTGTCTCTTAAAATGTTTTCAAACATAACCTCCGCCCTCTTTTTCTCCCCATCTTCAAAGAAAAGCACTGCCTTTTCAAAAGAAGACTTGTCCTTTTCAAGCGCTTCTCGCTTGGATTTTGCATAGACCTCAAGGCTTTCAAACAGATTAAGGCTTTTCTGCTCTGACAAGTTGCCGATGTAGCGATATTTAAGAAAATAGTTTGAAGGCAAATTGTCAAGCACATTGCTTGAAAAGATAAGCCGAGCGTTTAAAAGCTTTGAAAGGTCAATAAGCCTCTTTGCAAAGCGCAAATTGTCTTCATTGCCAATAAGATTGCCCTCTTGGTCAAGATAACATTGCTCTAAGATGCTGTCAACGCAAACATTTACTGCAAGCTTGCATTTTGAATGCCTAGTTTTAACCTTTATGCTTCGACAAAGCGCGTGAGCATAGTCAAGCGCGTTTTCACTTTTAAAAAACAGAACAGCCAAAATGTCGGTCACATTTTCTAAAGCCAAGCCGTGAAATCTTTTGGCAAGCGGAACAAGTTCGTTAAGACGCAATTTCAGCATGTCAAAGTTGTTTTTAAGTTTCTTATCATCTCCGCTTAGTTTTGCCAAAACGATATAGCCTTCAAGGTTTATCATTTGACCATTTTGCAGTTTTAAAAGTTCTTCCTCTGACAAAACTGGTTGCAAAAGCTTTGGAACTTTGACCCTTTCAAAACTTTCATCAGTTTGAATGTTGTGATAATTGTTGTTGATTTTGACAAGCGCGTGACCGATTTGGTCAAACTGTTTGCCTCCTCCAATTTTGAGCTTTCGTTGTTTGATTTTGCCGTCTCCCAGCCGTTTTAGCACCTTTTCAATGCGATAGATTGGCTTGGTCACAAAAAAGTATACAATAAACAGCACCACGATATACAAAATGGTCAGAAGCACCGCCCAAAGAATGCTGTTATAGCCATTTTCAGTTATGTTTAAAAGATTTTTGACTGCATTTGCAGTTGGCGTTGTCAACGAGGAAAGCGAAGCGAGCGAAAACAGAGCAAAGCCATAAAGCAATGTAAACGGCAAAGTTGAAAAGAAAAGCACCTTATTTATCGAGAGCGATTTTAAAAATCTGAAATACAAAATGATGGCAAAAATTATGGCAAGCACAACAAGCGCCAAAGCGATATAGCCTTCAACCGAAAAATTGAGCACCAAACCATTTTCGTTTAGCCCAATTGAAGAGGCAAGGCTTGGAAAAAGCACCACCGCTGGAATGGAGGTCAGCGCAAACAAAACTAAAAAGATTTTTGTTGATTTTTTCATGCCTTTATTTTTTGCAAGTAAAGCTAAAAATATGTAAAAGGCTTTTATAAAAATAAGGTATAAATCTTTGAAAAATGCACAAACAAAGTGAGGAGGATTTTATGGAAAAAGATGTGAGAAAAGAAGATATTGAAAATTATTTAAATGGCGTTTATCAAAACATAAGAACAGCGGTTCAATCAATTGATGAGCTTTTGCCAAAAGTGAAAGACGACAATTTCAAGAAAGAGCTTGCTTCGGAGGAAGATTATTACATTGCTCTTCAAAAAGAATGCGAGGTTTTTGCAAGAAGCGAAAAACTTGAAAACATCAAAGATAACAACTGGCTTGAAAAAGCAAGGCTTTGGTCAAGCATCAACATTTCAACTTTGACAAACAAAACGACAAGGCACATGGCTGAGCTTATGCTTATCGGCACATTTATGGGCTATATAACCTGCGTGAAAGACCAAGCCGACCACCACAACATTTCAAGCGAGGTCGATGAGATTTTGTCAAAGCTCAAAGAATTTGAAAGGAAAAATATAGACGCACTTATGCCTTATCTTGTCTGATTTATTTGCGAGAGATAAGGTTTAAAACTTCACCAATTGAAAGAGTGAGTGGATATTTAAGAGAAAGTTTTAATATTTTCTCTTCATCCATAAAAAGCGTTTTGCCGTCCAAAGTTATCACAAAAATTGTAAACTTGCTGCTGTCAATTTTGCTTGCAATCTTTGCGAGTGAAGTTGACTTTTTTATATACACAAACTTGCACTTTGAAAAATTTTTCAGTTTTTTATCAAACCTTGAAACCATTTTGTATTTGCTTTGGCTGTTTGTTGAAATAAGCGACAAAACAAGAAAGATTGCACCCAAAGCAAATGTCGGATTGAAATCAATAAAACAAGAGATGATAAACATCACAAAAAGAAAACCTGCAAAAACAAGGTTGAGCACACTTACAATTTTGATTGCCCTTTCGCGCGAAACAATGTTTTGCAAGATGGCAGTTGCCACCCTTCCACCATCAAGCGGATAGCATGGCAGAAGATTGAAGAGAGCAAAAAGATAAGACTCTTTCACAAAAAGGTTTGTAAAGCTGTAAAGAGAAGGAAAAGCCCACCAAAGCGAGACCAGCACTGTTGCCAGCATAATATTGACAAAGGGCCCAGCAATTGCAACCAAAAGTTCTTCTTTAGGTTCGAAGATTTTTTCTTTATAATTAAGTGAGGCCCCGTATGGCGAAAGCGAAAAGCTTTCAAGCCTATAGCCAAATTTTTTAGCCACCAAAACATGAGCAAGCTCATGCAGCAACACAACTGTGACAAAAAGCAAAAGTCCGGCAATCCCACCGTCCAGCAAAATATAGGCTATAAGCAAAAAAAATGTAGGGTCAAAACGAAGATGTTTTTTTAAAATCCTACAGCCCACAAAATTCCAAGCACAATTTCGGCAATCAAGATAAAGAAAAGAAAAACATTAAAAATTATCCCTCTTGCCAAGCGATATTTAACCTTGTTGGAATTATATTTTTGACCATACACTTTGATTTTTTTCTGCATAAAACAATTTATTAAATTTTAACTTTTTTTATGCAAAAAAGGGCTTTTATAGCCCTTATTTTTTAAAACAATTTTCACTTTTTTTGACGAATTTTAAGCAATGGTGTCATCTGCGTCTGCAGTGATTTCTTTCACATCTTCTCCTTTCAAAAAGTCTGGCAAATCTTCTTCAAATTCAATGTCGTCAACATTTTTGAAAAGTGTGTCGCGCTTTTCTTCATCTTCTTCCGCTCTGATTGTTTTGATGCGCTCAAGAAGCGACTCATAGTCAGGAAGGTCTGAAATATTTTGCAAATTGAAGCGCTTTAAAAAGTTTTCAGTTGTTCCAAACAAAAGAGGTCTGCCAACAGCGTCTTTTCTGCCAACAACTTCAATCATGTTTTGGTCAATCAAAATTTGAACAGCATAGTCAGAATTAACTCGCCTTATATCTTCAACATCAAGCTTTGTTATAGGCTGTTTGTATGCAATGATGGCAAGCGTTTCAAGAGCTGCGCGTGTCAGCGATTTTTCTCTGATAGGATTTAAAACATCAGAAATGTAGCTTGCGTAGTTTGGGTTTGAAGCAAGTTGAATTTTGTTTTTGTATTCAATCAAATGCACCCCTTTGTCGCCAGAGAGTTCTTCTTTAAGCTCTGCAATTGCCTTGTCAAGCTCTTTTTGACTCACCTGCAATTTTTCTGCAATAAAAGACTTTTCAATTCCGTCGCCAGCAACAAAAAGAATTGAATATAAAACATCTTTTAAATTGTAAATTGTGTCAATTGTGCTCATAACTAATCCTCATTAAATTTCATTTGAAATAATGCTTATTTGCTCAAAAATGCCCGATTGCTCCACTCTTACAGCTTGAAGTTTTAAAAGCTCCAAAAGTGCCAAAAACACGTTTATCATTTCACTTTTGGTCATGTCTTGAGTGTAGACATCTTCAAACAAAAAGCGTTTATGCTCTTTTGCGTAAGCCCTGATTGAAACGATTTTTTCAGCCACAGTAAAGCGGTCTTTAACAATCTTTTTTGGCTCTGGTTTGTCTTGCCCTCTTGCTTCGGCGCGCGCAAGCAGTTTCGCAAAGGCGTCAAGCAATTTGTCAAGCACCATATCTTTGATAACAATTTTAACCTTTTCAGTTTCTTTGCCTGGCGCTCTGTAAAGTTTGTTGATATCTTCAATCTCTTTAAGCCTTTTGCCTGTTTCTTTGAAAAGTTCGTATTCTCTAAGTCTTTCGAGCAAAAGTGCCTCGCTGTCTTCTTCCTCTTCATTGTCATCTTGCTCAACTGGCAAAAGATGTTTTGATTTTATTTCAATAAGCGTGGCAGCCACTGTGATAAACTCGCTCGCCCTGTCCATGTCAATCGAGTCAAGGTCTTGCATATATTCAAGATACTGCTCTGTTATATCGGCAAGTTTGACAGACATGATGTCCATTTTTGCATCTTTTATAAGATGAAGCAAAAGGTCAAGCGGGCCCTCAAAGTTGTCAAGTTTAAACCGATATTTATCGTCAACAAAACTCATCTGTTCTGTCGCTAGCACTTCTTCTTTTTCTTCCATTGTTTCTCCTTTAAATGAGTTTGTTTTTTTACTGGAATGGCATTTTAAAGTTCAAAATTTCATCCGCCTTTATAAGTATAACTTTAAACTTACAAAAAAGCAAGCATTTTTAAAGAGTTTGCACACTGATTGTTTTTGCAAAATTTTGAGGGGTAAAGCTGAAAGTTATTTTGCCCTCACCGCTTGCAGACAGAAGATAGCCAAAAGGCAAAGTTGTGATTTCAATGTTTTCAGAATGCGAAATTGAAATGTCAGGATTGTCCACAAGTTCATCAAAGTTGTTGTAAAGGTTAACTCTAAATTGACAGTTTTCGCCTTCGACGGAAAGAATTTCATTTTCATAATAACAACTGCTGACAGGCACAATTTCAAAAGTGTAGCCCTCGCGCATAACTGTAAGATAGAAAGTGCAATAGGCAATTTTGTCGTCAAGTGTTGCTGTGACATTGACCATGGTCATGCCAGGTTTAAGAGCTGTGATAACCAGCCCGTCGCATGAAGCGATTTCGTTGTTTTCAATTTCAAATTGCACCTCTGCCTTTTCATCAGACAAAATCACAGAAGGTCTCACTTCGTCACCGACATTTGCAGAAATGTTTGCACAGCTGACCGTGAAAGCGCCTTCACTTTTGCTGTCAGGTTTCAGACAAAGAAAATAAACAACAAGCATTGCAATGCTTGCCAAGATAAGCACCAAACTTACTGAAAGAATAATCACCGACTTTTTGTTTTTCATTTGCATTTTTCTTTCTTGTATCATAGCAAAAATTGTCGAATTTTCAAAATTATTTTTAATGTTTTAATCATTTTATAAAAATCACTTGTTTCGAATAAAAAAAGGCTATTCAAATTGAATAACCTTTTTCTCCATTTTTCTCGTTTTCTCTTACCATGCGCTTGCCACACGGTTAAGACAGTCTTTGAATGAAAGTTTGTCAATGTCAGTTTTCACGATAACATCTATCTCTTTGATAAGGTTGCCGTCTTTTGAGAGTATCGCCTTACCAATCACTTGCCCGCTCTTTGTTGGAGCGCTCACCTTTTCAGGAAGAGAATATGTCACTTCAATGTCACTTTCTTGCCCTTTTCGAGTGGTAACTGCAAAGTCTTCTGCCGAGAAAATTTCAACCTCATTTATTTTGCCTTTGCCAACTGGCAAAATTTCAATAGCTTTTTGGCAGTCTAAAATCTTGCGGCTTTCAAAGTTTGCAAATCCATAGTTGAAAAGTTTGCTGCATTCGTTAAATCTTGTCTGGCTGTTTTTTGCTCCAATGACAACTGAAATAAGTCTCATATTGTTGCGTTTTGCAGTTGCCGTTAAGCAACAGCCTGCTTCATTTGTCGAACCAGTTTTGCCACCGTCGCACCCTTCGTAATATCTGACAAGTCTGTTTGTGTTGACAAGCTCGGTCTTTCTTCCTGAAGGATGCACAAGTTCGTCCATCCAAATGGTTGAAAATTCGTGATATTTATCAAATTTTGCAACCTCTTTCAAAACACAAGCGCTGTCTTTTGCGCATGAATATTGCTCTGGTGCTGGAAGCCCTGTGCAGTTGACATAGTTTGTGTCATTCATACCAAGTTCTTTGGCTCTTTCATTCATCTTCATAACAAAGTTTTCTTCACTTCCGCTTATATGCTCAGCAAGAGCAACCGAAGCGTCGTTTGCCGAAGCCATAATCACGCTTTTAAGCATGTCTTTTGCAGTGTATTCCACATACGGGTCAATAAAAACTTGACTGCCACCCATTGAAGATGCATTTTCAGTTGTTGAAATCATTGTTTCATCACTGAGATTGCCCTTTTCATATTCTTCAAGCGTAAGCAAAATTGTCATCATTTTGACCATGCTTGCAACAGGCAAATGAGTGGTTGCATCCTTTTCATAAAGCACATCACCTGAGTCAAAATCAACAAGGCAAGCTGATTTGCTGGTGATGTCGACTGAGCTGTCTGCATAACTTACAATTTGCATACTAGCACAACATATTGTAGCTAGTATGCACAACATAATACTAAATGCGATAAATCTTTTCATAAAACACTCCTTTTGCCTTTTAGTTTGAACAAAAAAGTGTTTTCTATTCAATCAAATCACAAGAATGACATTTGCAGAGCAAATTGCAAGAAGAATTGACTCTAAAAGTGAAATTACAAGCAGACATATAAAGAAACCTAAACAGGTGAAAAGCCTTTGTTTTGGAAAGCGAAACCCCCTATAACAGCACCAATCTCGACGCGTTCGAATTGCCACAATATAGAAAAGGCATAACGAAAGAAGGCACAAAAGATGACATGGCAGAATTATAAATATCGACAAGAGCGCACCAGAAAAGCCATAGATGATGATCATAAAGCAGATGTTTAAACTTAAAAGATAGCTTCTATAGCATAGAATTATCAGCCCGAGCGGAAACAAAAATTGACTTAAAGAAAAGAGAAGCAATAAAAGCATAATCAAAAGCGAAGAGAGAAGTCTAGTGAAAAATGATGAAGTTATAATCTTAAAACTACCCTCTCTTAAAGCAAAACCAAAGATGTTGTCAGGGTTGTTTGTGCCAGTCTGAACGGCAACGATTATGCCTGTTATAAAAAGAAGAAGACAGCATGAAAGCAGAACAATTGTTTTTATTTTGTTTGCCTTTACGCTTTCAATCAAAAAATCTTTTACTGGTGAAAATTGTCGAAATTTGTTTTTCATACTTTTAATGTATGACAGGATTTAAAAAAAAGAACATTTTTGTGTTCTTTCTTTTATCTTAATATCTAATTTTCTTACTATCAATAAAGCTTATTCAACTGCTCTGCCATAATTTTGACATGCTCATAAGTCAGACCACCCTGAAAATATGCAATATATGGTTTTTTGATTGGAGAGTCGCAAGAAAGCTCAATTGACGCGCCTGAAACGAAAGTTCCTGCAGCCATGATAACTTTGTCGTTATATCCTGGCATATCCCAAGGCATTGGAACGATGAATGAGTCAACCGGCGAAATCTTTTGCACAAGTTGAACAAATTTTATAAGCTCATCTTCGCTGTTGAAAACAACCGATTTGATGATGTCGTCTGGCTGTTCGTCATTTGAAGGAATGATTTTGTAACCCTTCTCTTCCATCACTCCACCAACAAGCATTGCCCCTTTAAGCGCTTGAGCGACAGTATGTGGAGCTAGGAAAAGTCCTTGATAAAACATGCGATAGCCAAGTTCGTATGAGCCAACTTCCAAAAGCAGTGATGGCGATGTAAATCGTGTTGAAATCATGTTGATTGCTTTTTCTGTTCCTGCAATATATGCCCCTGTTGGCGCAAGCCCACCGCCTGGATTTTTGATAAGCGAGCCAACAATAACATCAGCGCCAACTTCGGTTGGTTCCTTTTCTTCAACAAACTCGCCATAGCAGTTGTCAACAACGATAAATGGCGGATTTTTAACTGTTTTTATTTCGGCAAAAATTTCTTGCATCTGCTTTATTGAAAGCGCCTTTCTGCTTGTGTAGCCTCTTGAGCGCTGAACAAAAACAACCTTTGGTTTATATTTTTTTATTGCTTTCAAAATAAGGTCTTTGTCAAAGTTGTTGTTTTTCAATTCTATCTGCTTAAATTTTATTCCAAAGTTTTCCAGCGAGCCATTTTCTTTGCCAAAAAGCGTGTCATAAAGTGTGTCATAAAGCTCACCGCTTATTGACAATATAGTGTCATTTGGTCTGAGAAGTCCATACAAGACAATTGAAATCGCATGAGAGCCACAGGTTATAAGAGGCGAAACAATTGCTTTTTCTGTTTTAAAAACATGACTAAAAAGCATTGCCAACTTGTCTCGACCTTGGTCATCATAGCCATAACCTGTTGTGCCAGCAAAGCATTGTGTGGTGATTTTGCACTCGGCAAAAGCATCCAGCACTTTCTTTTGGTTGAAAAATGCTACATCGTCAATTTTTTCAAATTGTTTTGCAAGTTTTTTCTCGATTTCTTTTATTGAAGCCAATTTTCTATCTCCTTTTCAATTTTTTTGCAAGCTTGATCAAAATTTTGAACATCGACAAACTGCACATTGCTCATTCCTCTGATAAATGTCAGTTGCCTCTTTGCATAATTTCTAGAATGTTGCTTTATTTGCAAAATCAAGTCTTCTTTTGAAATTTCTTTTTTGAAATACGGCAAAAACTCTTTATAACCTATCGCTTTAAAAGCTGGCGCGTTTTCACCATATTTTGCCAAAATGTTTTGCACCTCGCCTTCTAGCCCTTCTTCAAACATTTGGTCAACTCTGAAGTTTATTCGCTTATAAAGAAGTTCGCGTTCAACATTCAGCGCAAAAAGTTTGTAATCAAATTCGCTCTCTTGCTTTGATTTTTCAGAATTTGAAAGCGCAATTTCAAGCGCCCTCAAAACGCGAACTGGATTTGATAAATCTGTTTTATCTGCCAAAATGCTGTCTGTCTTTTTCAGCTTTTCAGCCATAAATTGCAAGCCTTTTTGCTCATACTCTTTTTTTAAATTTTCGCGAAGCTTCTCATCTCGCGTTGCACCTAAATTATAATTTTCAAGCAAAGCTTTGACATAGAGCGCTGTTCCTCCCACAATGATTGGAAGCTTGTTTTTTTTGCTTATCTCTTGTATCCAGCCTTTTGCGTTTTGCACAAAATCAAAGGCAGTAAGCTGAGTTATTGGCAAAGCAATATCAATGCCATAATGCTTTACACCTTCCATCTCCTTTTTCGTCACTTTTGCCGAGCCAATGTTAAGGTCTTTATAAAGCTGAATTGAGTCGGCAGAAATAATCTCGCCATCAAATTTTTTAGCGAGCAAAACTGCCATTTTGCTTTTGCCAACTGCAGTTGGCCCAACAATTGCTATGATTTTTTGTTTCAATTAAAGCGTCCTTTTAAACATCTTTTCAAATTCAGTCTTTGAAATTACAAGAGTTATCGGTCTGCCATGTGGACACAGCATAACCCCTTTTCTCACCTGCTCAATGATATATGCACACTCGTCAATCGATATTGTGTCGCCAGCCTTTATCGCGTGCTTGCAAGCAGACTGGCAAAGTTTGTTGTGAACAAAATCGCTTTTCTTTTTATCCCAATTTGCACCTTCTTTGACAATTTCGTCGACAAAACTGTCAAGCGAAAGCCCTGACAAAATTGCTGGAACCGCTGTAAGAATGACCTCATCACCTTTTTCTTCCAGCTCAAAACCAAGGTCAACAAGATTGCTTGACATCTGTGAAAAAGCTTCAAATTCCTTGGCGTTAAGCTTCATTTTAAAAGGCACAAGAAGCGCTTGTGTCGCCTTTGATTTTGAGTCAACCTGTTTTAAAAGTTTGTCATACAAAAGCCTTTCATGCGCTGCGTGTTGGTCGATAAAATATAGGTTGTCATCATATTCGATTGCAATATAGGTTTTGAAAACAGTGCCCAAAATCTTCATTTCATCGCGAACATTTGCCTTCAAAAACTTTTCAGTTTTTCCCAAGTTTTCTGTCTTTATTTCAGAAAGAAAATGAGTTTCATCTTGGTCAAAAAAGACAACATTGTTTCTGTTGTTTGCTGGAACTTCCCTCTCGCCAAGCTTTATATTTGCAAAATCTGGCAATTTTGAATTTGGAACTTTCTCTGTTTCCAGCTTTTCATTTTCAATGTTCACTTCACCACTGATAAGGTCAACCGAGTCTGGCTGTAGAACAGTTTGATTTTCTGAAAAACTCTGCCCTTCATTCTGAGAAAGAGGACTTTCAAAAAGCGGCCTCTTTGCAATTTCGTTGTCAAAGTGAGGCAAAAATGCATTCTGTGCAAAGTTTTTGTTTTCTCCGCTTACAAACTTGCTTACTTGGTCGTCAGATAAAAGTGCCTGTTCAACAGCAGTTCGCACCAAGGTAAAAACTTTTCCAGGATTATCAAATTTCACTTCTTTTTTGGAAGGATGAACATTGACATCAACGCTGTCGGTTGGAATTTCCAGAAAAAGTGCGAAAAATGGAAATCTGCCCTTCATCAAAAAGTTTTCATAAACACTTTGAACGGCTGATGAAACTGTGTAATTTTCAACATATCTTCGGTTGACAAAGAAAGACTGATTTGTGCGGTTTGCTCGTGAATAAGAAGGCTTGCTAATAAAGCCGTGAAGCACAAAATTTTCTTGTTTTAGCTCAACTGGCAACAAGCTTTGATAAACCTCTTTGCCATATATTGTGTATATTATGTCTTTCAGCGAGCAAGATGTTGTGTTATAGACGAGTTTGCCATCTATAAAATATTTAAAGCAAATATCGCTTCGGCAAAGCATAAACTTTTCAACCAAATGCGTCACTTCGCTTTCTTCAAGCTTTGTTTTTTTCAAAAATTTCTCGCGCACAGGCGTGTTGAAAAAGAGGTTTGAACAGCTTATGGTTGTGCCTTGCGAGCGAGCAACCTCTTCAACTTGTCCAAACTCGCCACCATCAACTGTGATTGCATAGCCACAATCTGAATTTGCAGTTCGAGAAGAAAGTTTAACCTGACAAACAGAGGCAATGCTTGCAAGCGCTTCACCACGAAATCCAAGACTTGTGATGTTGTCAAGGTCGTCAACTTCTTTTATTTTGCTTGTCGCGTGTGGCAAAAAAGCAAGCGGAAGGTCGTCTTTTGCAATGCCTGAGCCGTCATCTGAAATTGTAATGTTTTTCTTGCCACCCTCTTCAATTTCAATTGAAATGTTTTTAGCGCCAGCGTCAATGCTGTTTTCAATCAGTTCTTTGACGATTGAGGCAGGTCTTTCAACCACCTCACCTGCGCTTATTCGATTGAAGACTTTTGGGTCAAGCAGATTTATCTTACTCATCATCCTCCTCCTTAGCCTTGGTCACGAAATCGTTTAAAAGCTCAAACGCATACATAGGTGAAACTTTGTTCATGTCAACATCTTTAAGCGCAGACAAAATTGAAAGCGCAGTTTTTGTGTTATTAGTCGCCTTTTGTTTGTTTTCTTCAAAAAGGTTGAGGTCAAGCGAAGTGTTGACCGATTCAAGATTTTTTGAAATCTCTTTTGCTCTTGACAAAACTTCTTGTGGAAGCCCAGCAAGCCGAGCAACTTCAATACCAAAACTGCGGTTTGCTCCACCTCTGACAATCTTGCGCAAAAACACAATGTTGTCGTCAATCTCTTTGACTGCAATGCGATAGTTTTTTATTCCATCAATCACGCCTTCAAGTTCTGTCAGCTCGTGATAATGTGTTGCAAAAAGAGTTTTTGCTTTAAAGTTTTTGGCAAGATATTCAATCACTGCCCATGCAATGCTAAGACCGTCGAAAGTTGAAGTTCCTCTGCCAATTTCGTCTAGAATGATAAGGCTTCTGTCAGTCGCATTTGCAAGAATAAGCGCAACTTCGCTCATTTCAACCATAAAAGTGCTTTGACCAAAAGCAAGGTCATCGCTTGCGCCAACACGAGTGAATATTCGGTCAGTCAATGAAATCTCAGCCACGCGCGCTGGAACAAAACTGCCAATATGAGCCATATAAGTGATGATTGCGCTTTGCCTCATATAAGTGCTTTTTCCAGCCATGTTTGGCCCAGTGATAACCATCATGCGATTTTCATTTTGGTCAAGATATGTGTCGTTGGCAACAAACTGCCCGTTTTTAAGATATTGTTCCACAACTGGATGTCTGCCAGCCTCAATTTTTAAATGAGTGATTTTTTTGCTTATCTTTGGCTTGCAATAGTTGTTTTTAACAGCCACTTCAGCAAGAGACAAAAGCGCGTCAATCTCGGCAACAGCTTTGGCAACCTGTTGAAGAGAAACAATTTGACTGTTTAGATAGTTTTTAAGTTCGGCAAAAATCTGGCTTTCAAGTTTTAATGCGTTTTCTTCAGAATTTAAAACAAGGTCTTCAATTTGTTTCAAATCTTCAGTGATATATCGCTCGTTGTTTGCAATCGTCTGTCTGCGTTTATATCTAAGCGGAACATTTTCTGCTTGGTTTTTGCTTACTTCGATATAATAGCCAAACACGCGGTTATAACCAATTTTCAGGTTTTTGATGCCCGTCTCTTCAATCTCTTTCGCTTCAAGGTCTGCAATCCAATTTTTTGCTGAAGTTTTTGCCTCACGAAGCTTGTCAAGCTCTTTGTTAAAACCTGCTTTGATATAGTTTCCGTCTTTTGTCAAAGATGGAGCATCAGGATTGATTGCCTGGTCAAGAAGAGTTGCCAGCTCGCTCATGTCAAGCAAGTTGCTGTAGCAGTTTTGAAGTTTTTCAGATTTTGCACTTTCAAGCGTTTTCTTGAGTGGTGGAAGCGCAAAAAGTGTGGTTTTAAGACCTAGCAGTTCTTTTGGCGAAACAGTGCCATAACCAATTCTGCCTGCAATACGCTCGATGTCGTTAATAGAAGAAAGCGCTTCAGAAAGGCTGTCGCGCATGATAAGATTTTTATAAAGCTCGTCAACTGCATCTAGCCTTGCGTTTATTTCTTTTTCATCTTGAAGTGGCTGGTCAAGCATCGACCTCAGTTTTCGACCACCCATTGAGGTTTTGGTTTTGTCAAGAACCCACAAAAGTGAGCCAGTTTTGCTTCGGTCACGCATGTTTTCAACAATTTCAAGGTTTCGTCTTGAGTTTGAATCAATTGTCAAAAACATTTCATTTCTGATCATATTGATTTTGGTTATGCTTTTAAGAAGCCTTTTCTGAGTCTCTTTCAAATATTCAAGCGTTGCACCTGCTGCTGCAATAAGCTCTGGTTTGTTTTTAAGTTCATACACAACTTGATAATTTCCGCCAAACTGAGCAGTCAAGTTTTCATCAGCGCGAGACTTTGAAAAAGCCCATTCATAGTATGGATAAAATTTTCCAATCACATTGCCTCTTGTTTGCTTGATGTGGCTTAAAAGATCGCTTGCGTTTTCGTTGCAAATGATTTCAGAAGGATTGACGCGCGCAATCACATCGCTTAAAGTTCTTTCAACATCCTTTTCAATAGGAAGGACAGCAAACTCACCTGTTGAAATGTCAACATAGCAAACTCCAGCTTTGTCAAAACTTTTAAAAACTGTCATAAGATAGTTGTTTTTGCCACCTTCAAGCATTTCGTCTTCCACAATAGTGCCAGGTGTGACAACTCTTACAACCTCGCGTGGCAAAAATTTCACGCCCTTTTGAGGAGTCGCCATCTGCTCACAAATTGCAACTTTATAGCCTTTTGCAATAAGCCTTGAGATATAGTTTTGGCTGGCGTGATATGGAATGCCACACATTGGAGCTTTTTCGCTTAAGCCACATTGTTTGCCTGTAAGAATGAGGTCAAGCTCTTTTGAAGCGATGATGGCATCATCGAAAAACATTTCATAAAAATCACCCATTCTGTAAAAGAGAATGCAGTCTTTATAATTTTCTTTAGTTTGCAAATATTGCGCCATAACTGGCGACAATTCATTTTTATTTGCCATTTTTTTCTTCCTTTTGAATTTGTTTTTCAAGTTTTAAAAGCTTGTTGACTCTTTCGTTTTTGACCTTTTCTGGAATTTGGTCTTCCATTTTTGCTGCCACTGTGCCTTCGCGTGGAGAAAACATAAATGCAAAAATGCTGTCAAATTTGACCTCTTTAACAAGCGAATATGTGTCTTCAAACTCCTCTTCCGTCTCTCCTGGAAAGCCTACAATAAAGTCAGAAGTTATGCGACAATCTGGAATTTTTGCCCTTATTTTTTCAATGATTGAAAGATATTTTTCACGCGTATATTTTCTATTCATTTTTTGCAAAATGCGATTGTTTCCGCTTTGGGCTGGCAAGTGAATAAACTTTTCAATCTTGTCTTCGCTTGCAATCACATCAATCACCTCGTCAGTCAAATCTTTTGGATGCGAGGTCATAAATGAAAGTTTAAAGTCGCCTTCAAGCGCGCAAATGTCTTTCAAAAGTTTGGCGAAAGAAACTGGAGGATTTAAGTCTTTGCCATAAGAGTTGACATTCTGACCAAGAAGTGTGATTTTTTTGTATTTTCCTTCTGCAATGATTTCTTTGATTTCCTTTAAAATGTTTGCCTCTTGTCGCGACTTTTCTCTGCCACGAACATAAGGAACAATGCAATAGGTGCAAAAATTATTGCAACCTTGCATGATGTTGACCCATGCGTTGTCGCCACTTGTGCGCTTGTATGGCAAAACCTCGTCAATCTCGCCCTCTTGCCAAATTTCAAGTTGCCTGCCCTTTTTGACAGCCTCAATATAGTCGCCAAGTTTCGGCAAATTGAAAGTTCCAATCACGATATCGACAAATGGAAATGTTCTAAGCATTTTTTGCGCCGTTGCCTCTTTCTGCGTCATACAGCCACAAAGCACAATGATAAGGTCTTTCTTTTGTTTTTTAAGTTTTTTAAGATTTCCAACATTGCCAAAAACCCTGTCCTCCGCTCCTTCGCGAATAGCACAGGTGTTAAACACAATTATATCAGCGTTTTCTCGTTTGTCAGCCTCTTGATAGCCAAGTTTTTCAAGAATGCCCGCAATCTTTTCAGATTCATGCACATTCATCTGACAGCCATAAGTCACAATAAAGTATTTCATTTTCGTCCTTTTTCGAGCTTTTTATTCCTATTAATTCTATCACAGATTGAGTAATTTTTCAAATAAAAAGTGACTTTAGCAAATATTTTTTTAATTTGTCGCCATAATAAAAAAGATGAAAAAATTTTTGAAGTGGTTTTTTATAGTTTTAACTGTCATTTTGTTAGGTCTTTTGATTGCCCTTTCTTTTTATATTGGCTCAATTTACTCAAGTGCAAGCAAGATTGAAATTGACAGCGCAAAGCTTTCAGCGCCATTCACAACAATTGAAGTTTACGACCGCGACAATAAGCCAATCAAAGAAGAAAACACGGTCAATGAAAGTTATGCCGAAATCAGCACAATTTCAGAAGACACCAAAAATGCATTTATTTCTATTGAAGACAAAGAGTTTTACAAGCATAACGGCGTCAATTACAAGCGAATTGTCAAAGCGATGCTGAGCAACCTTAAAGCCATGAAATTTAAAGAAGGCGCTTCAACCATCACTCAGCAACTTATAAAAAACAGTCATCTGACAAGTGCAAAAACTTTTGAGCGAAAAATAATAGAAATTGCGCTCAGCACTAAGCTTGAAAAGCAGTTTTCAAAAGATGAAATTTTGGAGCAATACTTAAATATCATTTATTTTGGCAACAACTGTTATGGCATTGAAGAGGCAAGCGAATATTATTTTTCAAAGCCTGCAAAAGAGCTCAAACTTGAAGAGTCTGCCCTTCTGGCTGGCATGATTAAGTCACCTTCAAAATACTGCCCAATCAAGCACCCAGACAATGCACTGAAAAGACGCAATCTTGTTTTAAGCGAAATGGAAAAAGATGGAGCTATCTCTGCAGATGAGGCCGTTCGCGCAAAAAGTCAGCCTATAAATCTTGAAATCAACACCGAGCATAAAAACAAGCTTAATTCTTACAGTCAAGCCTCAATTGACGAAGCTGAAGAAATTTTGCACCTTCCAGCTCAGCAAATTGCCCTTCAAGGTTACAAAATTTATACATATCAAAATGAAAAATTGCAAAATGATTTGAATGACGCGATAGACAGCGTCAATATAGAAAGCAATTTTGCAGGCATCGTCGTTGACAACTTAAGTCACGGAGTTGTGGCTTTTAGAGGTGACGGAAATTATAAAATTTTGGACTGCCCGCGTCAGCCAGGCTCTTGCATAAAGCCTGTTCTTGTCTATGGTCCAGCCCTAAATGAAGACATAATCTATCCTTGCACTCAGATCTTGGATGAAAAAACAGATATTTCAGGTTTTTCACCAAAAAATGTTGGAGGCGTTTATCACGGTTATGTCAGTGCAAGAGAAAGTTTGGCAAAATCAATCAATATTCCAGCGGTCAAAATTTTGAGCTATGTTGGAATAGATAAAGCAAAGCAATATGCGGAAGAAGTAGGCATAAATTTTGATGAAAAAGACGAAGGTTATTGCTTGGCGCTTGGTGGAATGACTTATGGCGTCAATGTTTTACAGCTTGCAGGAGCATACTCAACTTTTGCAAATGCTGGAATGTATAGCGCTCCAAAATTTATCTCGTTTATAACCGACAAAAATGGTAAAATTGTTTATATCAACAAGCCTCAAGAAAAACAAGTTTTTCGGCAAGACTCTTCTTATCTTTTGACCGACATGCTGAAAACCTGCACCGAAAGCGGAACTGGCAAGAAGTTGGCAGAGCTTGGCATGCCTCTTGCAAGCAAAACAGGAACAGTTGGTAAAAGCGGAACAAAACAAAACCTTGACGCTTGGAATGTTTCTTACAATCCAAATCTCACCTGTGCAGTTTGGCTTGGCAATTTAGACAACAGCCCAATTGATTATACTGGCGGAAATCAGCCAACGCAAATTGTCAAAAATTTTTACAGCAAAAATAAAGAAAGTAGTGACTTTGAAAAGCCTGATATGATTGTTGAAAAGAAAATTGACACAACCGAGCTTGAAGAAAATCACCGCGTGGTGCTTGCAAATGACTATATGCCGGAGCGCTATACCAAAGCTGAAATGTTTTCAATTTTCAATCTGCCAAAAAGCTATTCAGACAAATTTGCTGTGGCAAAAAGTCCAAATGTGACAAGCAAAGTGGAAAACAACGAAGCGATTATGACTTTTGTTGCAAATGAATATATGACTTATGAAATTTATGACAACAGCAAACTTGTAAAAACACTTTCTGGTCAAAATGGCAAACAGTCAGTGGCAGTGCCGCTTACAAAAGAAAAGCAGACTTTTGTGATAAAGTCGTATTACACCCTCTCGCCTGAAATTGAGGATGAAAAAGAAATAACTTTTGTCAAAAAAGACAAACCTGTCAATAACAAAAAGTGGTATTTGTAATTTAGTGAAATTTTTATTATGATTTTGCTCGCCCGAAAAACAAATTTAAACTGCGTTTAAATTCAAAAAAAAAGGCTTCGCCTTTTTTTGCTCACTAAAAATTTTTTAGCGAGCGTTTTTCGGGCGTTTTCACTCTTCATCAAACAAAAAAAATAGTGAAAAGCTCACTATTTTTAGTTGATTTCATATTTTTCTTTAACTTTTTGCATGATTTCGTCGTAAATTTCTTTATGCTCTTCAAGATAAGACTTGACATTTTCTTTGCCCTGTCCGATTTTCTCGTCATTATATGAGAACCATGAACCTGATTTTTGAATGATGTCAGCATTGAGAGCAAGGTCAACAAGGCAACCGCTTTGAGAAATGCCTTTGCCGTAAATGATGTCAAATTCAGCGGTTTTGAATGGAGGTGCAAGTTTGTTTTTAACAACTTTGATAACCGTTCTGTTTCCAATAATGTTTGTGCCATCTTTGATTGTGTCTTTCTTTCTTACATCAAGTCTTACGCTGGCATAAAACTTAAGTGCCTTTCCACCTGTTGTTGTTTCAGGTGAGCCAAACATAACACCAACCTTTTCACGAAGTTGGTTGATAAAGATGACTGTTGTGTTGCTTTTGTTGATAACGCCTGTAAGTTTTCTAAGTGCCTGACTCATCATTCTTGCTTGAAGACCAACATGAGAGTCGCCCATTTCGCCATCGATCTCAGCTTTTGGTGTAAGAGCTGCAACAGAGTCAACAACCACAATGTCAACCGAACCAGATTTCACAAGCATTTCGCAAATGTTGAGCGCTTGTTCGCCATTATCAGGCTGAGAAACAAGCAAATCATCAAGATTTACGCCAAGTTTTTCAGCATAAGCTGGGTCAAGAGCATGCTCAGCATCGATAAAAGCAGCTGTTCCGCCAAGCTTTTGAGTTTCAGCAATGATGTGAAGTGAAACTGTGGTTTTACCAGAAGACTCTGGCCCATAGATTTCAATCACTCTTCCGCGAGGAATTCCGCCAATGCCAAGAGCTATGTCAAGCACAAGACAGCCTGTTGGAATCACATCAATTTTTTCATGAACACGCTCACCCATTTTCATGATTGAGCCTTTGCCATATTGTTTTTCAATTTGAAGAAGTGCTTGCTCTAGCGCCTCTTTTTTTGCATCTTTGATTTCTTTAGCCATTTTTCTTTTCCTTTTGCTTAAATTTTCTAAATATATTTTATCATGAACTTTTCAAAAAACAAAATCTTTTAAAAAGAAAAATCATTTTGCCTTAATTTTTTAACTAAATGATATAGAAGAGTATTTCTTGCCATAACGCTTGCCTCTTCCGTTAAAGTGAAACTGCATTTATAAAAATGCACTTCCTTTTTGTCAGCAATTGCAAAAACAAAACTTAATTTGTCTTCAACAGCTTGCCCAGCAGTGACAATTGCAATGTCGCTTCCGCACTCCTGCAAAAGCTTAAGCGAATATTTATGTAAAGCATTGTTATCTATACTATCAAAAAAATGAATTTCACTTTTCTTTAAAAACTGATTGAAGTCAACATTTTTGAGAAGTGAAGAAACAATTGTTCCTTTCGTGATGTTCTCGCAAATAGAAATCGTCAAGTTTCTCATTTTTAAAAGCTGAAAAACAATGTCTTCAAGTCCAAGATCGTTTTCGCTGAACATATAAGCTTTAAAAGCAGAGGCAATTTTGACTTGGCTGTCGTCAATCATGTCTCCTTGACCGCTGTATGACAGATAAATATCAGTCAAAATGTTGTTTGACACCACTTTATAGCGCAAATCTTTTATCTCGCCTTTCAAATTTTCAAGCTTGTCAGATACCTCGTTTTTGCTTATTCCAAACAGATGAAATTGACAAATTTTTGAAGTAGTTTGCAAAATGTTTTCAAGCAAATACAGGTCGCTCTCAAGAGGAATAAAAATCGTTTTTTGATTTTCCTTTTTAAACACAACGACCTGCTCTTCAATCATTTCTTTGTCTTTGCCAAGCTTTTGATAGTTGTCGATTATAATGCCATCTAGATGCTCATTTTCAGAAAAAATGATCTCGCTTCCTTCAACTAAAATGTCTTTCCCTTTTTCAAGTGGAAGAATTTGAAAAGAAGAGATGTTGTTGAGCGTTCGAGCAAAAATGAGATTTAATTTTTCCAAATCAAATTTTGTCAAACCCTTTAAAATGTCGTCAGAAAAAATGTAAATTTTATAATCCACTATTTCTCCTCTGTCTCCTCATTTTCGCTGTTTTCTTCAACTTTGTTTTCTGCTTTTTTCTCTGTTTTAAAAACAAATTTGTTTTGAATAAGATAGTGCGCGCCTGAATAAAGCGTTAAAACAGTGGCACAAGCCAAAATAATCATAAGAATAAGTCCAACAATGCCTGTCACTCTTTCAGTTGTTGCAGAGCTAAGAAGTGGTGTGATGTCAGTCAAGAAGAAGGCATAGAACATGTAAAGCGCAATTGAGATAAATTGAAGTGTTGCCTTGATTTTTCCAGTCATATCAGCAGCAAGCACATTTCCTTTTGCAGCAGCAAGCTGTCTGAGCGCTGAAATGATAAACTCTCTTGCAAGCATGATGATAACGCATACCACTCCAAGCCAAGAAGGCCAAACGACAGGAGCAGTCCCTGTGATAGGAACAGCGATAATCAAAACAAACCCAGTCATCGTCAAAACCTTATCGGCTATGGTGTCAAAAAATTTGCCAAGGTCTGTCACTTGATTTGTTTTTCTTGCGATGCGACCATCCACAAAGTCAGTCAGCGAAGCAACAACAAACAAAATTGCCCCAACCAGTCTTCCGTAAGGAATAAAGTCGGCAAGGTAGAAGAACACGATAAGTGGTATAAGAAGCAGTCTTGATAGTGTTATTTTATTTGGTGTGTTCATAAAATTTCTCCTTTTAAATAGCTTCCATCAAAGTCATAAATTTTGACTTTTACAAATGATGAAATCTCGATATTTCCATTATCCACAAAACGCACTCCAAAGTCAACTGTTGGCGACAAGTTTTGGCTATGCGCAACAAATTCTCCAGTGCCCTCATCAAAATAATCGACAAGAACCTCCATTTCTTGACCAATTATGCTTGAAATTTTGCTTTCAACAATTTTTTGCTGAACTTTTCTGATTTTGTTTGCTCGTTTTTTCTTTATAAAAGGCAAAACTTGTTTATCCATAAAGAAGGATGCTGTGTTTGGCTCTTTGCTGTAAGGAAA
The DNA here is from genome assembly GCA_944348085.1 of uncultured Clostridia bacterium. Taxonomy (GTDB): domain Bacteria; phylum Bacillota; class Clostridia; order Christensenellales; family UBA1242; genus Caccovivens. Next base: position 6,700 of record CALVMU010000008.1, on the reverse strand, counting down.
GAAGCCAGCAAAATCAAATTGTGCCCATTCAATAAACTTTAAAAGTTTTCTGAATTTCGCTCCACTTTCACCTGGATAGCCCACAATAAATGTGCTTCTGAGTGCAAAATTTGGATATTTGGTTTTAATCAAATCGATAAGTTTGTATGTATCGTCTTCACCTATCCTTCTTTTCATGCTTTTTAAGATGTCTTCATCGATGTGTTGAAGAGGAATGTCAAGATATTTGCACATCTTTTCATTTTTATCGATAAAATCAAGAAGCTCCTCACTCACCTTTTCTGGATAGAGATAGTGAAGTCTTATCCACTTAAGTTCTTTGATTTTGCAAAGTTTTTGACAAAGCTCAATAAGTTTGTTTTCGCCGTAGAGGTCTTCGCCATATCTAGTTGTGTCTTGAGCCACCAAAATAAGCTCTTTTATGCCCATTTTGACAAGCTCTTTTGCCTCGTCGACAAGCTCGTCAATAGGCGCACTTTTATATCTTCCTCTTATGCGCGGAATTGTGCAGTAAGAGCAAAAATTGTCACAGCCATCGGCTATTTTAAGATAGGCATAGCTTGCACCGCAAGTCAAAATTCGTGAGCCTTCTTTTGCAGGTCTTGTTTTTTCCACGCCATAGAGCTCTTCAATCTTTTGACAGATAAGGTCATTTTCTCTCACTCTCAAAAAGAGGTCGACTTCAGGAAAATTGTTTGGCAAGTCGTCAAAATGGCGCTCTGGCAAACATCCTGAAACGATAATCTTTTCAATAACTCCCCTTTCTTTCAGCGCTATCATTTCCAAAATGTTTTCAATTGCCTCTTCCTGTGCTGGCTGAATAAATGCGCAAGTGTTGACAATCACAATGTCGGCGTCATAAACCTCGCTAACAACTGAAAAGCCATAGTCTTTCAGTCTGCCAAGCATTTTTTCAAGGTCGACTTTGTTTTTGTCGCATCCAAGGCTTATGGCAGAGATTTTCTTTTGCATAAGTTCTTTTTTAGTCATAAGTGTCTCCAAAAATTTGATAGTATTCTTCTATCGTGATGTAAACGCTTCGTTGTTTTGAGCCTTCAGCGGTAGAAATATATCCGCGTTGCTCCATTTGGTCAATAATTCTTGCCGCTCTAGGATAACCAATTGAAAGTTTGCGCTGAACCATTGTCGTGCTTGCAACGCCGTTGTCAATGCAGATTTTAAGCGCTTGAGGAAGAAGTGGATCCATGCCGTCATTGTCGCCACCCCCGCCACTAGAGCTTTTTCCTGGGCTGTTGATTGCGTTGTTTGCCTCTTCATCAAAGGTTTCTTCATTGTTTTCAATGACAAAGTTGACAATATCTTTGGTCTCAGGCGTGTCAATAAAACAACCTTGAAGTCTGATTGGTGAAGAGTCTGCAGGCTTGTAAAGCATATCACCATAGCCAAGCAATTTTTCAGCACCTGTTGCGCCCATGATAACCTCGCTGTCGACACGGCTTGCAACTTTGAATGCAATTCTGGCTGGAAGGTTTGCCTTAAGCGTTCCTGTAACGACATCGGTTGAAGGTCTTTGAGTGGCTAAGATAAGGTGAATACCGGCCGCTCTAGCCTTGCCAGCCAAGCGTCTGATTTTATCTTCAATTTCATTTTTAGCAACTGCCATAAAGTCAGCAAATTCGTCGAAGATGATGACAATATATGGCATTTTCTTAACCTTTCTTGAAAGCACTTTATCGGTTTTGTTGTATTCGTCAATGTTTCTCACCCTCTCTTCAGAGATAAGTCTGAAGCGGCGTTCCATTTCATCAACCGCCCATTGAAGAGCGTTGACCGCTTTGGTTGGGTCGGTCAAAACTTTTGGAACAACCATGTGAGGCAGACCTTCATACATCGAAAGTTCAACTTGTTTTGGGTCAATCATGATAAACTTCACTTCATCAGGTGAAGATTTATAGATAAGAGATGTGATAATAGTGTTTAAGCATACGCTCTTACCAGAACCAGTCGTTCCTGCAACAAGAAGGTGTGGCATTTTTTGAAGGTTGCAAACCTTGACAGTTCCAGTGATGTCTTTGCCAAGTGCAAAAGTAAGAGGCGATGGAGAAAGTGAAAATTCTTTTGACAAAAGCACATCTTTGATGCTGACTTTTGCAACTTTGTCATTTGGCACTTCAATGCCGACTTTGCTTCGTCCAGGAATTGGTGCTTCTATTCTGATTTGTCCTTTTGCCGAAAGCGCATAGGCAATGTCAGCGTCAAGCGAAAGAATTTTCTTGACAGAAATTCCTTCTGGCATTTCAATTTCATAGCGCGTTACCGTTGGGCCAATAACAACATTTTGAACTTTTGCTGGCACGCCAAACTTTTCAAGTGCATTTTCAAGCGCCACCCTTTTCATTGGGATTTCTTCATTAAAAATTGAAAGGTCGTCAGATTGAGTTGTAATCAAATCAATTGATGGACGAGTGTATTTATATGGCTTAACTGGTTCTGTTTTGTTGTCGCTGTCAAGTTCAACAAATCTCTTGGCGCGCTCTTCTGATTTATTGTTTGCGTTGTTTGCATTTACAGCGCCAGCATCTCTTGAAAATTCTCGGTCACGCGAAAACTCTCTTCTCTCTCTTGAAAAATCATTGCGTGAAAAGTCGCCACGGTCTCTTGAAAATTCGCTACGATGAGGTTGCTCATTTCGTGAAAAACTTTCTCTGTCAAAAGTTCTCTTTGGCTCTTCTTGTATTTCGTGGCTGTCATAGATTGAGCTGTCGTCAATTTCACTTGCAACATCAGAATGGTTTGCCTCAGATTGCTCTGCTTGAGAATAGTCGATAAAATCTTGGTCTGAGATGTCGTTTTGCATTTGCTGCATCTCTTCCTTGACAACTTCACGGATTATGTCTTCCGCTTGTGAAGTGATTTGTTCTGGGTTCATTTCAGGCAAAGTGCGTTTGATTTCAGGTCTTGAAAAATCATAATTTTCTTCATGCACATATGTTGAAGGTTTGATCTCTTCCCCTTCCGATTTAAGCTCGCCCATAACTTTGTTGATATCGTTGTTGTTTATGTTTGTGATAGGAGGCGCAACTCGCCTGTTTTTGTTTGCCATAAACTTTTCCATGTCAACGGTTGGAGGTTGCAAAAGATATTCCCTAACGCTCATGCCGTTTGGAATTTTTGGCTCGTTTTCGCTTTCTTTTGGCAGTTTGATTTGTTGATGTTCTTCTGGAATTTTTTTATAGCCACCAGTCAAACCCAATTTTTCGCGCGCTGAAAGTTCTTTCTTCTTTTCCTCTTCAACTTGCGCTGAAAACATCACATCAACATTTTCTTTTGGTGTCAAAATTTTTGCAAGTTTTGGCGACTTGCTCTCAACCTCTTTTTGCTGTGAAGACCTGTCTTTGATGTTAAGCTTGACAGGCTCAGTTTCTTTTTGATTTTTCTTAAGTGAAAGAATTGTCTCCACAAAAAACACAACACAAATGACAAAAGCAATGGCAAAAACAATGTAAGTTGCCACCGAGCCCATAAGATAGACAAGCGAGCATGGCAAAAAGCCAATAATTATTCCGCCTGCCGTCCAAGCTTTTGTATAGTTTAACGCAAGATAGTCGCCATAGCCAAGTTCACCTGGCGCGCCGACGATTATAAGTTGCAAAATTGACAGGAAAAAGTATAGCGCCAAAATCAAAAAGAGTGCATATCGTTTTGGCATAACATATTTTTTATTATTTAAAAGCGCAAGTGACAAAATCATTCCAAAAATGGAAAGTGGATAGACAAAAACGCCCAAAATTCCAAGGAAAAAGGTCTGCAGAGGCTCAACAAGGCTTGTCACCGAGAAAAGAAAAACAAAGGTTGAAAGCGCAAGCAAAATTGCTCCAACTATTCTTTTTTTATTCTTATTTTGTTTTTTATTTTGTTTTGTTAGACGAAAAGTTGCCATTACAAATTCCTTCTATAATTTTTCTATATATTAAATATAGCATAAATATAAAAAAATCTCAAACTATGTTGAGATATTTTTTTGTTTTAAGCGGTAATTTTTTTGTTTTTTAGAAAAATTATGTCGTTTAGCTCTCGCTAGGCTCTAAAGTTTGGCTGACAGTGGTCAAATTGAAGCCATTATCTTTAAACCAAGTAATGATTCTTGGAAGCGCTTCAAGAGTTTCTGCAGTTGGATGCATCAAAATAAGGTCTCCACCACTCGCATTTTTGATTGCGCGGTTATAAATAAGGTCGCTGTCATGGTCGCGCCAATCAACTGTGTCACGCGTCCACATAATTGTTTTATAGCCAAGTGAAGATGCGACCGACACCGTTGTTTTGTCATACGCACCGCTTGGAGGCGCAAAAAGAGTCATGTCAACATCCAAAAGCTCTTTTATTATCGTGTGCGTGGTTGAAATTTCGTCAATATTGCCCTGTTCATCCAATTTGTCGTGGTCTTTGTGATGATAGCCATGATTTGCAAGTTCATGCCCGTCATTGTAGATGGTTTTAAGCATATCTTCATTCAAAACAGCCCAAGTTCCACCAATAAAGAAAGTGGTTTTAACATCATTTTCCTTTAAAACATCAAGCATTGGCTGAAGATATTCATCACCCCAGTAAACATTGATCATCAAGCTGACATTTTTCGAATTTTTGTCACCATTGTAATAAACTCCACTCACCGTTGAAGTGGAAACAATCATCTGACCGCCCCAAATCGCGAGCGCAGAAATTATGGCAATGATTGCCACAATAAAAACATTTACAACAGTTTTTCTAAACTTTATAACTCCAAAATGTATTTTTTTCATGTTATAGATTATTTCAGCAATCTTGTTTTTATGACAAAAATTGTTTCTTAAAAAGAAAAAATGCATGGCTGTTTTTAACCATGCATCAAATTTTATTCATGTTCTTCTTCATGTTCTGAATTGACTTCTTCAGGTTTTATCTCTGCAACATTTTCTTTTTTTGAAGATTGTAATTTCTCAAACATCTCCTTAGGCAAATAGTGTTGAAGCTCAGGATTGCCGTTTAATTCATCATATAAATATTTACCTATTTCATATTCCTCTATTAGTTCTAGCTGTTGAAGAATTATACATGTTTGCATTATAGATGCTTTTTTCTCAGCTATTTTCTTAACTTGATTATCTATATAGCTTTTGGATATAACTATTAAGTCGTCTCTAAATGATTCTTTATCAAAAGAATCCAATGAGATCTCGTAGAGTGAAACACCATTTTTTACAGCTTCTTTATACTCTTCTAATTTGGATTTTTGTCGCTTTGTAAACTCCTCGTCTTCAGATCGCAATTTTTCCTGTATCTCTTGAGGCAAATACTCTATAATTTCTGAATTTCTCTTATAGAAATAAGCCGCAATTCTTAATTTTGAATCATTGTCTGGAATGATATATTTTATAACAGCAGGATTTGTTTTAACAGCGGTTGTTAAAAATTCGATGTCCGATTTTAAAGATTTATCAATTGCCTTCCAGACTTTTTCCAATTCTTCTTCGTTCTTACAAGATTTTAATGCAGATAAAACAATATTTCTATTTTTTCTATCTGCACTTGACATAGAAGCCAATTGTGTTGGATTTTCCAATATATTATTTTCCTTTTTGGCTTTTTTATCTGTTTTTACATCAGCTTTTGCTTTTCTTTTATCAAAGATTCCCATAACACTCTCCTTTTTTACGATATATATTATACCACAAATTAAAATTTTGTCAATATACTTTTAAAATAAAATATGCAAATTTATCAATATTTAATAAAAGTTTGACTTCTAAAGCCAATATATTTAAAATAAAACCATAGGAGAAAAGATGGAATACAAGACGCTTTTAAAATATCATAGTCTATATAGCACAACAAAAGAAGATATTATCAAACGAGAAGGTTTTGAAAATATTTTAAAGGATGTTGTGATTGCGCCTTGGTGGAGTCACGATTTTTTTGAACCACTTGCAGATAAAATTGAGAAGATTGGCTCAAAAGTTTATAACATTTATGGGAAAAATTTTGAATTTTCTTTTATTGAAATGAAAAATGTGGGAGCTCCAGCAATTTTAGATGAGGTTTTATCTTTAGGCGTCACAAAATGTAAAAATCTTGTTTTTATTGGCTCTGCTGGAGCAATAGATCCAAACATCAAAATCGGTGAAATCGCAATTCCAGAATTTTCATTTTGCGGAGTTGGAACTTGCAGATATTTAAATGAAAACCTTGAGGACGATTTTGAGAAAAAAGATTTTCCAAGTGCAAAATTAAACAAAAAAATTATCAATATTTTGCAAAAAGAACAAATAAAATATCACACTGTGAAAAATTATAGCGTAGACGCAGTTTTTGCACAATTTCCACATATTGAGCATTTCATTTCTCTTGGTGCGCAGACACTTGAAATGGAGACTTCAACAGTTTTTAGATGCGCATCTCTTGCTGGCATAAATGCAAGTGCAATTTTTGCTATCTCTGACAACGCTATAGCAAAAAAATCTCTTTATAGCGGAAGAACCGCAGAAGATAAAGCAAGGCGTCAAAAAACAAAAAGCGAAACAATCCCTCAAATTGTTGTAAAATTGTTTAGTAAATAAAATACAATATTTAAAATAAAGAAAAATAACTAATTTAAACTACAATCAAACGGTAGTACCCCTAAGCACTGCACAAAAAAAGAGAGCATAGAAAAGGATGTTGTTTGATTAAAACGGACAACAAATAAAAAAGAGAGAACATGTTA
>CALVMU010000007.1 GCA_944348085.1 uncultured Clostridia bacterium | reverse complement strand
ATTGAGAGATTTTTGATATGATATTTTATGGTAAAATATGATACGAAAAGTCGAACTCTTGGCATTTTCAGGTCGCCACTTCGGATCGATTATCGAGGGTTCGAGTCCTTCTAGGTGCACCAGAGAAAAAACTGCGCTTTTGCTCATTTTCAAAACAAGTTTGAAAAGAGTTGCCTTTTCGCTTGTTTTTTCTCTTTTCACAAAAAAGCTCAACCAAATTGATTGATTGAGCTTTTTATTTTATCTAGACATTCCAAAACCGCCACGACGGTATTGTTGCTCTTGTATGTAATTTGCAGGAAGACGACCATATAGTCTTATAAATTCATCTTGTCGGGCATATTCTTCATGTCTTAATTTTTGTCGTTCAATAAAGATTTTATTCAATTTATCCTCCACTTCATCATTTGCTTTTTCACGCTCTTCGTATGACAATTGATCATAATAGTCGTTTATCTCTTTGGCTCGTCTATCGAGCTCCTCCATTCTTCTTTCATATTCTTCTCGCTGTCTTCTCAAATTTTTTATAGCGTTTTCCAATTCTTGATCTGCGCGCTCTTGACGCCTTTGCTCGTCTTCTTCTTGTCCTTCTTGCAACATGCTGTCTTGATTTTTAATTGGTTTGCGACTTCTTGCTGCTGCAGCTTGGCGCTGACTTTGTTGCATTCCTGGCGCGCCACCACTTGTTGCATCCGTAGGGGAGGCTTGATTTTCAGCACCATTTTCAGAGCCTGATGCATTTTCGCCTTTGGATCCAACATTGCTGGAGTTCCAGCTAAATGTTTGTCCAGTCACGCGGTCAACCTCTTCTTGAGTGTAATTTCCTTGCGACTTTTCTTTCATTTGCTCTTTCTTTTTCATTTCTTCTTCTTTGGCTGCTTCAATTTGATATTTGTTTTTTACAACTTCAATTTCGCCTTTTTCAAAAGCTTCTTTAAATTGCTGCTGTTGCTCAGGTGTTGGACGAAAATCATAAATTGTCTCTATTGCAGAGAACAGTTTATGCGCTGAAATAAAATCTTTTTCTTTTCTTACCGAAATTGGCAACTCGGAAATAAAGTTAATATATTCTTGGTAGGCCTTTATAAGCATCAATCGCTCGTTGACATTATCTGAGATGTGGATGCCGCTATTTAAGGTGCCTGAAACAATCTGAGGGTTTGGGGTGAAGTCAGGGAATAGATTTTTAAGTGTTTCTTTGGCTTGTTCTCTTTCAATTTGGTATTTATTTTTTACAACTTCAATTTCACCTTTATCAAAAGCTTCTTTAAATTGCTGTTGTTGCTCAGGTGTTGGACGAAAATCATATATTGATTCTATGGCAGAGAGCAGTCTATAAGGTGAGACAAAATCTTCTTTTTCTCTTACCGAAATTGGCAAATTTGGTGCCATTTTTTCATATTGATTGTAAGCCTCCATTAACATCATAAGCTCATTAACATTATGGGAGTCTGACTCTATTTCAATATAACCTTTCCCAATAATGGCAGGACGAGTAAAAGGAGTTGGCGTAAAGTTTGGGAAAATATTGTTGATAATTTCCAAGGCTTGACTTCTTTGTATATGTTTTTTTGTTGTTTTTGGTTTTTTCTTTGCTTCTTTTACAAGCGCTTCCTTTACTTCTTTGTTATGCCATTTAAAAGCGCTTATATCGGCGATTGCGTCTTTTTTTGCTCGGAGGAAGCTTGCCTCTTCTTGAGTATTCCCTTTAAAGCTTCCAAAAATTTTCTTTTCATATTTCTTTATTATTTTGTTAATAATGTTTGCTTGAGCATCTTCTGAATATGTAATAATTTTTCTCGCCCTTTGTTTTGTTTCTTCTAGTATTTGATATGCATCATATACTTTGAAACCAGAAGCATCTTGAACCATTTGTTGTGTATACCATAACATGTTTGAGATATCTCGTAAACAAAATTCCAAACTCAAAACTGGGTCGCTTTCGATTACGGCGTTATGCAGCTTTTGAAGATTTAATTTTTGCTCATTTGTTGCATCTTTTGGCAAATTGCGTTTTTTCTCTATAAATTCTGCATCAACTTGGTCCAAGGTCTTTTTTGAGCCATCGCTGTTATAGTTAAATTGAAGCGCTGGATATTTTTGCAAATATGCTTGTTTGTTATTTAATTTTGGTAATATGTAATCAATTATCATGCTTGCTTTATGATTAGCAGCAACCTTAACATTGTCTGGATTTGTGTTATGCTCCCAAGTTATGTCTGAATAGTGGCCAAGTTGAAATTGTTTTTCTTCTATCTTAGATAAAAATTTTAATCCTGTTTTTTCATAGCCTGCATCTTTATCACTAATTGCAATTTTATATGCCGTTTCAGAAAGTTCTTTTAATAAAGGTAGGGCTCGCTTATATCCTTGTAAATCGGCATCTATTTCGTAGTAAAACTGATCATGATTGTCGTGATAAAGCCTATCAACATCTAATCCTTTTTTATAATATTTATTGGTATCATCTTTTTTACTAATACTTAAGCTGCGAGCAACATCTTGTTTGCTTATGATATAATCATCAACAGTTAATGTTTCTGGGGTTTTTGCACTTTTATCTATTGCCTCAAATTGAACTGCATGTTGGATTTCATGCCCAACTACAAAAACTTCATAAGCAAAATGTGCCAATCTGCTTCTTGTGCTTGCTTCAACATTTTTACAATAGGGCAAAAGCCAACTATTTCTGTTGCAAACATTTTCATTAAAAAAGTTTATAGACCTGTCGGAATGGCTGTAAAAAGCATAATAGCCTACGTTTGAAGATTCCGTTCTATTTGAATAGTTAACTTTTACATCATCAAGGTTTAATTCTGACAGTGAAATTTTGGCAATCATGCAATGCACAGTCTTAGCTTGTAGTGGTGAAATTGTTTCATTTTTGCCAATAAAATCAGTCAAAACATGTTTTATATATTCTTTGGCTTGCGATTTGATTGATTCATCTTTAAAATCAAGCGAGTTTAAAAGCTCAATTGCAACTTTTTCTGCAATTTTCACTTGCTGTTCTGGTGTTTCTTTGCTGTCTTGCACTGCTGACTGAATTTGTTTGTTTAATTCTTCAATTAAGTCCATGTCAAAATCTCCTATCTTTTGTCTTTTTTATTTTTAGTTTGCCTCAAATGCTTTATTTCAAAATATCGTTGCAAATAAGCTCATAAAAACCTTTTGTTTAATTATTATACCACATGAGGCATGGGTTTACTATATCAATTTGAAAATATAACTCCACAAATTGTTCTGGTAAAAAATAGCAAAACTGAACAAATCATAAAAATAAATTAAAGATTTGTATTAAAAAATCAGTTTGAAAAATTTTGTTTTTGTAGTATATTATATCAAAAGGAATTTTTTATGAAAGAAATTGATTTAGAAGTTTGGAAGCGCAAGGATATTTTTAATTTATACTATCAATTTGACATTCCACAGATCTCGCTTTGCACACCTTTAGAGGTGACAAAGGTTTATAAATTTGCAAAATCGAAAAATTTGTCTTTCTATTTTTGCTTGTGTCATATCTTTTATACCGCACTTTTAAAATTTGAAGAATTTATGATACGTTCGATCAAAGGCAAAATTGTTGTTGAAGATGGCGAATTTGTCAATATTTGCGCAATCAAGCAAGGTGAAGAAATTTTTAAAATTATAACAGGCAGATATTATTCAGACATTGAAAAATTTTGCAATGAAACCAAAAAGAAATTGCAAAACCAAACCTCGTTTACAGAACCTTTGCCACCTGACGCAAGAAGAAGTCAAGTCATTGCCTATATGTCTTGCACGCCTTGGTTTGAGTTTACACACATAACTCATCCTCAAGATGTTCAACGAAACTCTTTTGTGCCACATGTTAGCTTTGATAAAATGAAAATAAATGAAAAAGGTGAGCGCTACATTAATGTTTCTCTTCAAGTAAACCATGCTGCGATTGACGGCGCTCTTATTGCCAAACTTCTAGACGAAGTTAAATCGATAATAGAGCAATTATAACGCATTATTTTAGACAGTAGAGGAGTTTTCATGAACAAAATAAACACAAAATCGCCTCAAGAGCAATTTGAAGAGCAACGCCAAATGCTTTTAAAACGAGGAAAGTTTGTTGAAAAAGACTGCACAGTAAGCATGTTTGGCGCAAATTTATACGGCATTCTTGTTGCGCTTCCGTTTGTGACAGCCGTGATTCTCGCGTTTGTCTTTGGAGGGAATTCTGTTCGCCATATAGTTTCTTTTAGCATTGATTTGATTATTTTTGCAGGAATTTTGATTTTGTCTATTCCTGTTCATGAGGGGCTGCACGCTTTATTTTGGGGGTTGGCAAGAGGTAGTTTTAAAGGCATTCGTTTTGGTGTTGTTGTGCGAGCCTTAACGCCTTTTTGTGCATGTGCATATCCATTCCGTCGCATTCAGTATTTGATTGGACTTATTGCACCTTTTTTTGTCTTGGCAATAGGGCTGTGTGTTGCGGCTTGTTTGACAGGTTTTTGGGCACTTTGTGCTGCAGCTGCAGCAAATGCGCTTCTTGCTGGAGGAGACCTCTTAATTGCATTTCGTCTGATTTTTTCAAAAGGCAAATATTTTCTTGATCATCCTGAGCGGTGCGGTTTTGTGGCTTTTATTGAAGAAAAAGCTTAAAAAAGACTAAAATTATGCAAAAATACATTAATTAACTAGATTTTTATTTATTTTTTAATTTTGAATATTAAAGAATTTGAGGCGTATTATGATAGAATTTTACAAAGAAATTTTCAAGCTTAAAACGCTTTTGCGAAAAGGCTGGGTCATGCGTGATGTTTGCGACAAGGACAGTGGAAGAGTGGAAAGTGACGGCGAACATATTTTCTCAACCGCACTTATTGCAATAATCGTCATGAAAAAGAAAAATCTGAAGCTGGACGAAGCCAAAGTGTTGAAGTTGGCACTTATTCATGAACTTGGAGAAATCGATTTTGGAGATGTCACGCCTTTTGATAATGTTTCACCAAAAGAAAAGCATCTGGGAGAGAAAAGCTGTGTTGAGAGGCTTGCCAAAACTTATGACTTGCCAGAGCTATTGGAGCTTTGGAATGAGTATGAAGAAGGCAAAACTTTAGAGGCTCAATTTGTCAAAAAGATGGACTATCTTGACGCCGCAATGCAGAGCGAAGTTTATGGCGAGCAGATTGGTGGCGAAAAAGGCAAAAAGTTAAAGGACGATTTTTATTTTTATAGTTTAGATAAAATTCAGGGTTTTGATGAGTTTTTAAAGCAAAAAGGGAAAGATGATAACAAAGAGGAAAATTAAAGAACTGGTCAATAGATTTTGCAAAGAAAATGGCATTGAAGTCAAATTATCTTTTTCTATGCAAAGAGGTTATGAAAATGCGTTTGGGAGTTTTGATGTTTGTCAAAATATTCTGTTTATCAATTTTGACAAAATCAAAACAAATGATTGTTGTGTGTTTTATATTTACCATGAACTCAAGCATGCTCTTCAATATTTAAAGCCAGAGATCTTTGACAGAAAATTGGTAAAAAGCTTATGTTATGTTGTGCTTTATGACGGCACATGTTTCAAATTAGCAGGAGATAAGTGGCTTGCCTGCAAGCTTAAAGGGCAAGATTTTTTAAACATTTATTTAAGTTTTCCCTATGAAATTGATGCAAACAAATATGCCTATCAAGCGACGAAATTGACGATAAAACAAAATCAAATGCAGGAGCTTGAAAAAATTTATCAGAGAAGCGTTCCTACAAAGAAGGTAAGCGACACACGGCTTTCAAAAATTTACCACCAAATAGACAAACTTGCAAAATAAGTGATTTAAAGATAATTTAAGTATAAATGTTGTAATATTAAAGACACTAAAGGCATGAAAAAATTTTTAGCATGCCTTTTGTGTCTATTTTTTTGCTTTGGAGTTATGGGAGTGGGCACTTCGCAGGCGGAGGAAGTGGTTGAGGTGCCAATCATCATGTATCATTCTATTTTAAAGTCCAAAAAAGGTATGTACAGCGTTCATCCTTCTCTTTTAAGAGAGGATATTCATTATTTAAAAAGTCATGGCTATCAGTCGGTGTTTATAAAAGACCTTGTGGCTTACTGTGAAGGGAAGGATGACCTGCCTGAAAAGCCTGTCGTTTTGTCGTTTGATGACGGACATTATAACAATTATTACTATGCCTATCCAATTTTAAAAGAGGAAAATTTTAAAGCGAACTTGAATGTTGTAGGCTGCTATTGCAATTTTTCAACCACAAGTGGTGACTCTGACAATCCAAACTATTCATATCTCACATGGAGCGAGATAAAAGAACTTCACGACAGCAACATTTTTGAAATTGGCAACCATACATACAAAATGCATTCTTTCAAACCTCGCTATGGCATCGCGCAAAAAGCAGGCGAAAGCGACGAGGACTATACCGAGGCGTTAAAAGCTGATGTATTAAAACTTGAGTATAAACTGATGGTAGACTGCGGTTTTAGAACTGAAGTTTTTGCCTATCCTTTTGGCAGATATTCCACTTTGAGTGAGAAGGTTTTAAGAGAGCTTGGTTTTAAGGCTTTTCTGACTTGCAACGAAGGCATCAACAAACTAGAAAAGGGAGACACAAAGGCTTTATCTCACCTTAAAAGAGTCAATCGCTCAGGCAATTTGACGACCTATCAGTTCTTCCAAAAACTTAAAAGTTTTTAAAACCTGCTTGTAAAATTGTTTAATCTTTGTTGATAATTTTTGAAAAAGTGGTATTATATATTATATGAAAGAAAAGCGATATAAAAAAGATAAATCTTTGTTTAGCGTGATTTGTTTTGTCTGCCTGATTTTGTGTTTGAGCATTGTCTATGGCGGAAGCCTTATCGCCACACAAAACAAAGTTGAAGCGGTCTCATCTTCCACTTCAATTGAAAATTATGATGACTATATCGACTATTACAGGGCAAATTCATCTGAATCTGTAAACCGCGGTGTTATTGCTTTTTATGAGGCCATTGACAACAACATAGAAGAGGTGAAGAGTGGAAGTTTTACAATCTCGATGCGAGACGAGGGTGTTTACAGTCAGCTTTCTTCACTGTCAACTGATGATTTATATCGCGCTTGGGCAGGGGCTGCAAATGCACTTTTATATGACAATCCTGAATACTTTTTTATTGAATTTACAAACATTACCATGAGCGCTGTTACAACAGGATTTTTTACAAGAGACATCACTTTGACATCTTCAAATTGTTATATTGACGGAATTTACAATCAAAGTCAACTAAACAGCATGCTGACAGAACTTAGAACAACAAGAGATGAAATTTATCAAACAATGTATAGCCAGCTTGGAAGCAATCCGACTGACTATCAAATTGTGTATTTTATAAACGACTATCTTGTTGAAAATGTCACCTATGACAAAATGCTTTCACGAAACTTTGTTCACACAGTCTATGGCTCGATTGTAAATGGGCTTGCTGTTTGTGATGGCTATTCTTATGGCGCGCAATATTTGCTTGATGGAAAGGGCATAACAAATCTTGTGGTTTCAGGCGACGCTTACAATCCTTCCACTGGCTCAAGTGAAGGGCATATGTGGAGTTATGTCAAGCTTTACGGCCATTGGTATGGTCTTGATGTGACTTGGAATGACCCAATCTATGGCTTTACTCCTTCGCAAAGCGTTATAGACCAAAACAAAGTTAAATATTTTCTGGTTGGCTGGGATGAGACGACGCAATCTGGCTTCTATCAAATGCCTGGAGACAGAGAACGGCGCGTGGTAAGCAATTATCAAATCTATTTTTCTTATTCAAATGGCTCAACGCTTTATCTTGAGCTTCCATGTCCAGAAATTGAAACTTCAAGCTATGTTGATCCAGAGTTTGAAGTTAATCAGCAAAGAGAGATGAATGGCTCACAAGTCACAAGGGTGACGATAACGCTTGACGGACAAAATATGCTTGACAACATGTCTTTTGCCTATAAATTTAGCAGTAACGGCATCACTTTTGGTGATTTTGTTTCTTGCGACGGCCAAGTGCTTTTTGATGACGCCTCTTACAATGGGATTTACAAATTTTATATCATCACCGATGAAGGCAAAGTAGTAAAGGAAAGCGAGTCAATAACTATTGGTATTGGTCAGATTTATTCACTTTCGTTAAATGCGCCAGAAGGTGTGGGCTATTCTTTAAGCCCAAATAAAGAGGGCTATGTGGCAGGTGAATATGTTGAGCTTAGAATAACAAATCTGCCTATTGGTATGGAAATTTCATCTATCACAAGTGAACAAGTAGACATTGAGCAGTTGAGTGAAAATGTGTATGCCTTCAATTTTTCAAGTGCCGATGTAGAGCTTTCAATTTCTTTGCAACAAAAACTCTATACAATCACTGTTGGTCAGCTAGAGGGGCTTTCTTATCAGCTTAGCGCCAATGAGGCTTATTACAATGACGAGGTAACGCTGACAATCACTTCTCTTCCAATTGGTAAAAATTTGGTTGGGCTGAGTGGTGTTGAATATCAAGGCGAGCTGGTTGTTGGCGAGTCAATCTCTTTCACAATGCCTGCCGAAAATGTTGAAATCGGCGTTGTGCTTGAAGATATTGTTTACAATATAGCAGTGACCAACAACTCTGGTTATGAAATTGTATGCAAAGATAGAGCGATTTATCAAGAAGAGGTCACCATCTCTGCTGGCGATTTGCCAGACAATCAAAGGCTTGTCATTTCTGGAATTGAAGAGGATTTGATAACTTATCTTACAAACAAAGAGGCAGTTCTGACCATGCCGGCGGACAACATTTCGCTCACAATCACGGTGGAAGAGCTTGAAGAGCATGCAATCGGTGTTGTCGAAGCCGCAGGTGTTGAAGTTGCAATTGGAAAAGAGCAAGCTTACTTTGGACAGGAAATTGTTATAGATTTGACTTATGATTTTCAGCAGTATCGCATTGTTTCAGTGCGTGTCAATGGCGTTGAGGCTGAAAAACTGGGCGATTTTCAATATAGCTTTATCATGCAAGATGAGGAAGTGATAGTTGAAATTGAAACTTATCAAATTCCAAGCCTAACTATCACAAATGATTTGCAGTATCAGGTTGATTTTTATGAAGGAGAGGACGGTTATTATTATCTTGTAACGCTTCAAAACTTGCCGTCAACTCAATATGTCAGAAGCGTTACAGCTGTTGATGAAAGCGGAAAAATTGTGTTTGTTGTCACTCAGCTTAGCTCAACTGAATTTAGAGTGGAGGTGGAAAGCAGCGATATCACTTTGACCTTTAACATTTCAGACAGAGCAGTTTTGCCAGATGATGGAAACGATATAGACTTTTTGGTCATCTTTTTGATATTTGTCGGCGTGGTTGCCTTTATTGCTTTGATTTATTTTCTGGTTAAGAAAAGCAAAAGAACTTTATAAAATCATTTGACAAATTTCGCGATTATATTTATGCTAAAGATAGAAGGAGAAAGTTATGGATTGGGCTCAAATTTGGAATGATATTGTAACATTTTTCGAGACAAATGTGTGGAATATTGTTTTGTTTTTTGCAGTGCTTTTTATTGGACTTATTGTTATCAAAATATTCCTCAATTTAATGAAAAAGATGCTAAACAAAACCAAGATTGAAAAAATTGCGGTTGGGTTTGTGATTGCGATATTAAAAGTCGCCTTATATCTATGTTTGATATTGATTTTGCTGTCAATCATTGGCGTTCAGATAACAGGAATTCTCACCGCTCTCAGTGCAGTCATTCTTGCAATTGGTCTTGCGCTTGAAAACAATATCGCAAATGCGGCAAATGGACTTATTGTTGTTTCTTCCAAAATGTTCAAAAAAGGTGACTATATCTCAGTTGATGGAAAGGAAGGAACAGTTGTTCAAATCAATTTTTTGTTTACCACAATTTTGACTTCTGACAATAAAAGAGTCACAATTCCAAATTCCACAATTGTCAACAGCTCTGTGGTTGACTATGACAGCAACAAAACAAGGCGCGTTGAGTGGAAGTTTACAGTGGCATATGAGAGTGATGTTGAAAAGGTCAAAAAGATAATCGGCGACTGCATGTATAGCAATGGAAACATCTTGCTTGACCCAGCTCCATTTTGCAGACTAAACAATTTGGGGGCAAGCAGTATTGAATTTGTTGCTCGTGCTTGGTGTGACAGAGAAGATTATTGGGATGTTTACTATGATGTTTTAGAGCTTGTTTACAATGAATTTAAGCGAAACAAAATTTCAATTCCTTATGACCAACTTGAAATCAGAGAACGCAAGGATCATCCTGTTTTGCCAGTTCAAAAGCAGGGAATTCCTAAGCGAGTTGAAAAAATAAGGCAAAACAAAGAAAAGTTTGACTTAGAAAACATGGATTTTGGTCGTTTTCTTACAAAAAAATGGAAAAAGAAAAAAAATATCGCAACCAAATTTCCAATTGAAAATATTGTGAAAACTAAAACAAAATACATAAAAAATTCTCAAAAAATAAAACAATTATCTAAAAGGAAATTAAAGATAAAAACCGCTGTTTAAAACAGCGGTTTTTCCATATTTGAAGGGATTTCAATTCCGAGCAATTTCAAAACGGTTGGCGCAACAGATGCGATAGAGCATTTTTTTGCAAGTTTGACATTTTTGTGCTTTTCTGAAGCGAGAAATAGTGGGACTGGGTTTGTGGTGTGAGAGGTGATTTTGTTGCCATTTTTGTCAAACATAAGCTCGGCATTTCCATGGTCGGCAGTGATGATGCAGTCTCCGCCAGCCATAATTGTTGCAAGCGCGAGTGCGTAGGCTTGTTTTTCAACGCATTTTATTGCTTCTTTTGCGGACTCAAAGTTGCCTGTGTGGCCAATCATGTCTGGGTTGGAATAGTTGACCAAAATAAAGTCATATTTTGCTGAAGCAATTGCATCTAAAGTCGCTTCAGTGATTTCAATTGCTCGCATTTTTGGATAGTATGAAAAGTCCTTTGTGTTGATGCTTTCAATAAGCTTTCTCTCTTCATTTTTGTAAGGCTTTTCAATTGTTCCATTAAAGAAGAAGGTGACATGAGCATATTTTGTTGTCTCAGCAATGTGAAATTGTTTTAAGCCATGTTTTGAAATGATTGCGGACAAATTGTCTTCGATCACTTCTGGCGGATAGATAACATTGAGAGATTTGAAACTTTCGTGGTAAAGCTCCATTGGCGAGAAAAGCAAATTTTTAAATTTTTTCACCTTAAATTTGTCAAATTTTGCATTTGTAAGCGCATTTGTAAGCTCAATTGCACGATCTGAGCGAAAATTAAAGAAAATCACGCTGTCTTTGTCTTTTATTGTGCCTTCTTTTTCAATCAAAACTGGCAAAACAAATTCATCGAGTTTGCCATTTTGATAACTTTCCTTCAACGCCTCTAAAGCAGAAAGGTTTTTGTAGTTTGCTCCGTTGACGAGGGTGTTGTAAGCAAGTTCTAATCTGTCATAACGCTGTTCTCTGTCCATGGCATAAATTCGGCCTGAAAGAGAGGCGATTTTGTAAGATGTTCCTTTTAATTCTTCTTCAAGGGCAGATATATATTTCGCTCCGCTGTTTGGCAGAGTGTCTCTTCCGTCCATAAAAGCATGAATAAACACCTTTTCCAGACCATTTTCTTTGGCAAGACGAAGGATTGCAAAAAGGTGACTTATGTGGCTGTGCACGCCACCATCAGACAGAAGCCCCATAAGATGAAGGGCGCTGTTATGCTTTTTTGCATGCAAAATCGCTTTAAGAAGGTGAGGATTTTGATAGAAAGCGCCAGTTTTTATCTCTTCATTTATTCGCTCAAGGTCTTGTAAAACAACCCTTCCTGCTCCAAGCGTCAGGTGTCCCACCTCACTATTGCCCATTTGACCTTCAGGAAGTCCGACAAACTTTCCGCTAGCTTCAAGTGTTGTGTAAGGATAAAGCTTTTTCAGTTTGTCAAGATTTGGCGTTCCTGCCGCGGCAATCGCGTTGCCATATTTATCTTTTCTAAGTCCAAAACCATCCAAAATTACCAAAGTTACCATAAGATTTTTATTTCCTTTTCATCATTAATTTTATAAAAATAACAAAAAATTGTCAATTTTTAAGCGATTTTTTAATAAAAAACAACAAATTTTCTTAAATTTTCAATATTTTAAGCGAAAAGCAAAACCTTAGAAAAGATTGTATCTATCTTTATGTATGATTGCGTTAAACAATTTTTCTTTGCAGGAAGGAAAGGTTTGCTCCAGCATAGACAGAAGTTTTTTTGCTCTTTCTCGCTCAGTGTGTTTGTCGGCAGGGCAAGGATTGTGCAGAACAGGAAAATCTTTGCTGAGATTTCTCAAGTCTTTTTCTTCAACATAGAGAAGTGGTCTTATCACTGTTATGTCGGTTTTTGAAAGATAGGTTTTGGCTTTGAAAGTTGAAAGTCTGCCTTCAAAGAAAAGAGAGAGCAAAAAGGTTTCAATAAGGTCGTCTCTATGATGGCCAAGAGCAACTTTGTTGCAACCAAGCTCTTTGGCTTTGCTGTTTAAAAGTCCGCGCCTTAAATTTGCGCAAAGCGAGCAAGGGTTTTTCTCTTTGCGAATGTCAAAAACAATTTCAAAAACATTTGAAGGCACAATTGTGAGTGGCACTTCAAGTTTTTCGCAAAAGTCTTTAAGGTCAGAAAAGTCATTTTGCCCATTTGTCAGATCAACAGAGATTGCAACCAATTCAAATTTTGGAAAGATATATTTTTGATATTCTTTAAGGGCAACCAAAAGGCTCAGACTGTCTTTTCCACCAGAAAGCCCTACTGCCACTTTGTCACCTTCTTCAAGCAAAGAATGCTCTTCAATTGCCTTTCTCATTAAGCTTAAAATTTTTCTCATAATTTCCTCATTTTTGATTTTAACACAAAAAAACAAAAAAATATAAAAAATAATTAAAAAAAATCAAAAAAAATGCAAAAAATAATAAAAAATCATTAAAAAATGCAAAATTATTGATTTTTTAACCATTTTTTCCTCTTTTTTCAAGGGGTTTTAAATTGTGTTAAAAAAGCCTTCACAAAAATTTCATAATCTAAAACACTCAAAAATTCAAAAAAATAATAAAAAATATATTAAAAATAAATTGCTTTAGAAACTCCAATTTATTTGACAAATTTTGCCATAAAAAGTATACTTTTTATAAAGGTCGACAGAAGACCTCTTTTGTCGAGCAATTTTGTGTTTAATATTTCTTAAATTACAAATATTAAACAAGGAGGCAAAATGAAAAAGTTTATCGTTGCATTCTTAGGATTGTTTATGATGCTTGGCGCATCTATCCTTTATGCGTGCGGTCCATCAAATATAGAGCTCAGCCTTTCAACGCAAAGCGTTTCTCTTCAGCTCAATGGTGAAGAGGTTGATAAATCTACAACCGTGATTGCTGATGTGACAGGAACGGACGACAAGTCTTTGACGCTTGACTTTGTCTATGACGATGATGTTGCCTCTGCCACTTTGTCGCAAAACAGCGAAGGGCAAAATGTGATAACAATCACCGCTCTCAATGAAGGCAATACTGAACTTGTTGTCACAACAAATCAAGGAAGTGTCAGACAGACAATCAACATTGAGGTTTACACAGAAGTGACCTCCATGACTGAAAAAACTGAAGAAATTGAAGAAGGACAAAAAAGTTCAAGATTTCTTGTTAAAAATGGCACTTATCAATTGCTAGATGCGCAGCAGCTTATTTCCTTCACTCCTTCAACAAGCACAAGAAAAAATGTGGTTTGGACTTTTGAAGCAAACGGCACAACTGAATATGACGGAGCAAGCATTTCAGGCAATCAAATTTTTGTTCCAGACACTTTTGCATCAAACGAAATTGTTTTAAGAGCAACCTCTGCAAACAATTCTGATGTTTACACCACCGTTACAATAACTTGCATCGACCAAATCGATGTTTCAAATATTCGCATCGGCGCGTCGGCTTATGAAACTTCAGGCTTTGACTTTACAACCAGCTCAGACGGCACAGCGCTTGGTGAGGTTTCAGTTGAAATCACTCCAAACATTTCACAATATGTTGACTCAGACACCGACAGGCCACTTGAGGATGTGGCATACATAAAGGTTGAAACTCAGCTTTCTGATGGGCTCGAGCTTATTCCAACCATAACCGACACCAACGGCAACGCAACCGACCTATTGCAAGTTGTAAGCCACAACTCGACAGCAAGCGGATATATCTATCGTGTGTTTGCTTCAAACACTTCGGTAAATCAAAACTTCTATGTATCATTCAGAGTTGGCTATTCTGGCTATGACTACAGCGTTGACATTGCTTCTGCTTTTGCTGATATTGGAGAAGAGTATAGCAGAATCACAGTTGAAGCTGCTGAAAAAATTAAGAAAGTTTCAGTTTACAGAAATGGCGCTGACGCAACTCTCAACAATCAAACGCTTTATTCTCAATATTCAAGCTCGTTAAATTCTGGCTATGGTCAGCTTTTCAGTGTTTCGCTGACTCTAGACACTGTTTTGTGGGGAGAGGATGACCAGCCAGCAACTGGAAGATACACAATAACCTTGCCAGCGGTTGGCGACGGCACAGTAAATCCAATTCAAGCGTTCTATCGCTTAAACGGCGTTTATATGCCAATCAGCTTTACTCTTCAAGACGGACAATGGGTTTCTGAAGAGATTTCAAGCACATCTTCAAAGACCTTTGAGCATAGCCTTTATCTCAGAGCAAATTCTGAATATTTTACAACCAACGATGTGACCATTGCAAACAACATACCTCTCACTTTTGCTTCAGTTGACAACTCTCGAGCAACAAAAGCGGAGGTGCTTGTAAACATCATTCAAACAGCAGACGAAATTTCTATCACTGGCGAGACAGGTGAAGCTGTTTCAGAGATAATTCTCAACAGCACGACTGCTGTTTCCACACCATTCTACTTTATCCTGCATGGTCAGACAACTGTTGATGGGCTTTCAATAAGCTCAAACAGCCAATATGTCGACATCAGCGATCCAATTTTCGTTTCAGTAAACAATGGCGAAAATGTGAGATTTGCTGTTAATGTGACTTTGAAAGAGGAATATATTGGCCTTACAAACAGCGCGACCACATTTGCAATTGTTCATGAAAACGGCATGCAAAGCGACCCAATCACACTCAACATCTATTTCCCTCTTACAAACGCATCAGTGACGGCAAACAACACTTCAGCTTCAATTGTTTTAAATGACAGCAGAAATTATATCGTTGAAAATGGCGTTGTAAACTTAAACGGCTCATCTTCAGCTGGCGTTTTAATGCTTAAAAACGGAACGACAACTCCGCTTGTTCACTCATTCAACACAAGCACAAATGGAAATATGGCACAGGCCTCGGTTTCAGTTGATTTCTATGATTTTGTTGAAGGTGAAACAACACTAGAAGAATATCTTTCATTATTTGCCAATAATGACGGAGACTTGGCGGAAAACTTAAACACCATCATTGAAAGAGCAGAGGCTCAAAACACAACAAGTGCGATTGTCACCTTTGACAGTTTTGCAAACAATGCAATCAGAACAACAGATGTTGGCTATACATACATCGTTTTCACTTATGAAGGAATTGGACTGGGCGGCGGAACTGCAACCTTCAAGAGAATTGTGCTTGTTCACTCATACGATGCTGTTGAAAGCTTTGCAATCACTCCAGCAAGTGACAGAAGCTTCTCGCTTTATGCAAGCGATTCAGTTGGCGACACTGGCGATGAAATCAAAAAAACAATCAGAGTTTCATATTCTTCAAACGACATCACTTACAAAGATAGCGACAACTTTGTGTTTAGAACTGTTTTCTTTGATGGAGAGAACTATATCAACTATACAGGAAATTTTGATGCAACTTCTCGTCAAGTTGTTTGGAGCGGATATGAAGCAGGGCAATCTCCAATAGATGAGTATTATCAGATTTTGAATGTAAATCCTCAAGCCACCTATATTGAATTTACAATCTATGCTTTCTCTACAAACGGAGAGCAAAACAGCCCTCAAACACTTTATCTTGACTATGTGCTCACAAGCACTGACGCATCTCTTGACCAGGCAGGGCTCGATGGCTCAACATCACCTTATGAGGCGGTTTTAAGCTTTACAATCATCAACGCTGACCGAGTTGAAGAGGTCACAATTGACGGAATTGATGATGACGGAATATATTTTGAACTTGGCTCTTTGACTTCAACATCACAATATGTGATTGTTGAGACAGCGCCTAGCAGTGCAAGAAACACAGGTGTAAGCTATATCGTTGTCAATGAAAATGGCGACCAAACAACTTCTATTGTCAATGTCTCGCCAATTGCCAGCGTAAGCACTCGTCTTAGAATTGATCTTGCCGATGGCATAACAGAAGGCACAAGCGGAACGCTTTATGTTTTCCCAACTGACGCTGTAAACAATGGAATAATAAATTATCAATATACTAAATATATTGATGAGCAAGAACAGACTAAATCTGGCAAAATTTCGCTTTCCGACCTTGGAAAGACAAGAAGCGATGGGCTTACAAACTTTGAATATTTGACTCAAAACGCCTTCTTCACAAACAATAAAGGTGAAGTCATCAGCTTTGCAAACATCTTTAAAGAGGTTTCAATCGAAGTTGCTGACGGACGAAGCTTTGAACACGCTTACAGAGTGTATGACGAAAGCGGTTTTGACAAAGGCGATTCTTCAAGCACATATTTCTATAGCGTGATGAATGATATCACTTTAAGCAAAACAACCTCATTGTTTGAGGATTTCACTGGTGGAGTTGAAGGCTATAATGGCAACAGCGACATTACAATAACTCTGGCTGGTGGCAACTTTGCTGGCACTTTGTCAAGAAGCGGAAGTGAAGGCGGACAAATTCGCAACATTTCCTTTAATGGACAGGTGCTTGGCGCTGGTTTTGTTGTTGGCACAAACAACGGAACAATCAGCAATGTTACAATCGACACTGACGGAACTTATAGCAGTGTTTTGAGTTATCAAAATGCTTCAAATGACACTTATGTTGGTGGAATTGCTGGCACAAATGGAGCAAACGGCACAATAACAAATGTTTCAGTGCTCGGTCTTACAATTTCAGCTTCTGGTGCAACAGTTGGTGGCGTTGCTGGACAAAACAGCGGAAGCATTTCAATTGCTCGCGTTGAATTTTATAACCTTGAAAAACGCGCAACAGCAGCTGAAACCCAATCTGCAAATGCGACATTAGAGACTGAATATAACACCTTTACTGGTGCAACGGTCGGAGGTGTGATTGGAGAGCAAACGACCGCAGGCACAATCTCGCAGGTTTATGTTTACGACTATAACTTAAGCTCAAAAGATTCACTCAAAAGATTAAATGGCACTGCAGGTGCTTTGGTTGGAAGCTATACAGGAGGAGGAACTCTTACATTCTCAGAAAGCTTTGCTCTTGTTGACAACATCGCTCTTGTTGACAACATCAAGACTCTTGCAAGTTTTGTAGGATCTTCAAATGCCACAGAAACGATTTTCACAAGAAGTTATATTGCTTATTATGACAGCAACAACGCTTATACAGTTGTATATTCAAATGCAAACACTGACAAGCCTAATGGCGACTTCAGCTCGAATGGCGAACGAGTTATCACTTCGGCTGACCCAAATTTCAATAGTAATATAAATAATGGAAATGCTTATTTAAGATATTTCTATCAAGATGAAAAAATCACAAGCGTAAGCGGTCAGTTCAGCACAGTTTCAAATGGCGATTTGTATAGCGCCATTCCTGCAACAACAGATGACGGACAGTCAATCGTCTTCTTCAGAAACAATGTCAATGTTGGCTCAAGCTCACTTACTTCGTCACAGGCACAAGACTATCGTGAGCTTAACACTATTGCAATTTCAAGCTTGCTTGCAAACTATAACGATAACATGATCATTTCGTCAGACTCTAGCAGTTTGGTGATAAGTGGCTCGGAAATCTTTATTCAATCAATTGGAAGCGGAAACCTTTCAATCTATTCAAAACAAGATGTTTCAATCAACACAACCTCTGCTTATGTGGTTGACAAAGCGCTCAGCCGTGTGATTGTGACATCAGAAAACGCAACTGGCAGAGTGGAGGAGTTTACTCACGATCAAACAACCACTGTCAACTTGCAAAAATCAAAATCAAGACTGTTTGTCGCACAATTTGCTTCGACAAGCGTTTATCTTGGTTCTGGCGCAGACGAATTTGCTCTTGACATGCTTTCAAGCTTTGGTATCACGACTGAACCTGCAACAAACGATTCAGAAACAGATACCGAAATAAAAAGCGATGTGATATTTGAACGGATTTCAAACACATCGTTCAATGCGCTTTCAGATGGCGATACTGCTTTGACAGGAAGCATTTATCCTGTTTTAAGCAGTGGTGATAAGGCTTTACAAGAGGCTTTACAATCAGCAGTTACAGGAGAGACAAAGGTCGACATCATCATCAAGCCAGTTGACGGTGCAATCGCAATTGGTTATGACGGCGACGAAATTTCAATGTCTCCATCAACCATTGCAAATGTCAATGTCAGCATGCAAACAACAGCTGAGGACGATACCGTTGCACCACAAATCGCACTTGTTGCAAACGGTGTTGAAACTGCGCTTTCAATGAGTGTGAAAAAAGATACCTTCACATTCTCAAAACAAGATGGCACAGAAGTGTTTACTGTTACAAGAACAGATAACTCGCCAAGCCAATTAGATTCAACAACAATCTATACAAAAGAATTTGCATTCAGATTTGAAGTGGAAGAAAGCTACAAGAGCGTTCTTAGTCAAGATGAAGTTTACAAAGTTAGCTTTGTTTCAGACAGTCAGTTCACTTCAAAGTCTTTGACAATCAACCTTGCAAGACAGGGCATTTCAAAAGCTGATGTGACAAATTACAAAGTTGACACAGCTTCATATAATAGTGGCAGAACAACCTATACAACTTTAAGCACCTCAACTGGTGTTATGGCGCCAGGCTCATCTTCAATTTTGCACGCAAGCGTAAACCCAGCCTATGCTTACTATGACTATATGGAAGTCACAGTCACAGGCGCACCAATTGCAAATGCTGTTGTGTTTATTCCAGTTGAGCCAACAAGCAATAATTTGCAATATCAAACTACAAGCGTAGTCACATTTGAAAGTTTGCCAAATGGCTTCAGATTTACTCCAGCGGCAAGTTATGCTAGCAAGGTTTATAACGGAGAAAATCCAAAATATGACCTTTACTTCCATGCAACATTCAGCAGAGCAATCCCAGAAGATTGCACGCTTACAATCACTGCAACTTACTATGTTTACAACTCTGAGACAGGCGAGCCAAAAGTGGTTGACTATGTAAACAGCTTTATCTTTGTGTCATATCTTGCTGAGCCTACAATCTCAATTGATGGCGACACTTCAACTCTTCTTGCCAAAGGCGGAAGCGCAGAAGTTGAAATTGCAGTCAACCTTGACCAAGAGGTTGAGGCAATCAACATCAGTGGTGCAAGACAAGGCGTTGAATACACCTTCCTTGGCGAAGATATTGACCAAACAAACAACAGAAGAATTTATCGCTACAACCTCAGCGCAACCATTCTTGCTGAAAGCATGACTGAAGACAATCGAGTTTATGTCAACGCAACAGTTGTTCGCAGAATCAACAACAATGTTGAGCGCAAGACGGCGACTGCAACCGTCACTCTTGTTGATTTCAAAATCAATCCAGATGCGACTTATGTTGAAGGAGCAGAAAACGGAACGCTCAATGTTTATGCAAACATAAATCAAACCATTTCGCTGAACTATGTGTTTGACCCAGAAGATCCATACTATGACAACTCAAATCAAGCAGCAATTGCTGCATACAATGAGATAATGAGAAAGAGAACAGAGTTTGAGCAAGCTCACAGCTATCCAGTAGTCCTTGACAATGGACAAATTGCTGAAGGATATACTTCAGATTATCTTATCAACGTTCAAGAAACAGTCAACAACGACCAGACAACAACTTACAAAGAAATTCCTCTTATTGACAGAATTTACTATGTCGTTGGAAACAATCTTATTCCAGTAAGTGGCGCAGACTCAGAAAGCTCATTGTTTGATATTACAGTTGATAATCGCGGAAATATCAACATCAGGGCAAAAACTTTGACTGAAGCAACTCAGCAAATGATGATCAGAACTTATGTTGTCACAAATGGCGAAAGCAGAACAATTGAAACATATTTCAATGTTCAAGTAAGGCCTTGGACAAGCCTAGACCTTCCAAACATGATCACAACTGCTCAAGAATTTTTGTCACTTGCAGAAAGTGAAGGCAGTGGAATGTATGACTATATTTTGATGAACGATATCGTTCTTGAAGATTATGTTCCTTTCAACACTGACTTTATTGCAAGCCTTGATGGAAACGGCCATACAATTCACATCAAATCCTTTGACACAACGGCTTCTTCAAGCACATTAAATTTGGCTCTATTTGACACAGTCAACGAAAACACAACACTCAAAAATGTTCGCGTGAACCTTTACAATGGCGGTCAAATGAATGTAAATGTCGGCTCTGGCGGAGTAAGTGACCTAAATGTTGCAGGCTTTGCAATCACAAACAATGGTATCATCACAAACTGCGAAGTTGTGGCATTCTATACCGACCAATATGCAATAGGACAGAGCGGTCTTAACGAACTAGCAACCACTCAGATTTCAGGCAACCATGGCATCAATATCAACTATATGAATGGTTCAAACCAAGTTTCTATGAGTGAAAACTCATCTTGGGACAGCCAAGTTGCAGGTTTTGTAATCAACAACAACGGAAACATCACAAACTCTCGAGTTGGTGGAGATGATATTGTTGAACTTTTGGAAGTTGACCCAACTTACAACAACCAAATCACTGCAAGAGTCACAACTCTTGAAAACTTTACCATCACAGCTCAAGGTCAAACTGCAGGCTTTGTTCTTCAAAACCAAGGAAGCATTTCAGCTTCGTTTGTAAAAAATCTTGCAATGCAAAATGACAGCAGAACGGCAAGAGAAGACAAGGCTTATGCAACAGGTTTTGTTGGAACAAACTCTGGCAAAATTTTGACAAGCTATGTTGAAGGCGTTAAACAAACAACCACAGACAATTCAAGAATTTATGCAAGACTTGGTTCTCAGATTTCAACAGAGCAAGCGGTGATTGCAGGCTTTGTTTTGACAAACTCCGGCGACTCTTCTCTTATTGAAAACAGTTATTCAAACATTATGATTTCAAACGCTGACTCACAAAATGGCGTTTACCTTGCTTCTGGCTTTGTTTATCGCAATGAGGGACGAGTGGCAAACTGCTATTCTGCAAGTCAAATTGAAAATCAAAGATACTCACAAATGAACTTCTCAGGTCTTGATTCTGCCGGAAACCTTCTTGCAAGCGGTGAATATGAAAACTGCTATTACTACAACATGGAATACAACTCAACTGATGCAAACACAGGCTCAAGCACAGAAGACGACTTTGACACAAATGTTATTATGGTTCCATCGCCAGACAGAGAGGAATATTTCTATGGCTTCTCAATCGCAACTTATGGCGGAGAGGATGGCATTTGGGCAATGGATACAAATTCAGCTGGCGGAGAAGGTTTGAAACTTCTAGAACCAGATGACATTGCAATTTCTTATAGATATGTAAACTATCTTGAATACAACGCAGATGGCTCTGTCAACACAGACGGAGAATATCAACTTC
This sequence comes from uncultured Clostridia bacterium, assembly GCA_944348085.1. GTDB lineage: Bacteria > Bacillota > Clostridia > Christensenellales > UBA1242 > Caccovivens. The sequence continues at coordinate 34,006 of CALVMU010000007.1, read as the reverse complement.
CTTACGGCATCATTTATGTGTCAGATGGCACAAGCGAATATGAAATTGATGCAAGCTATGGAACAGACAGCAACCCAATCATTGTCAGAACAGCTCAAGAATTTATTGACATCACTGGTGCAAGCGAGTCAACGCCAATTCAAGAAATGTTTAAAGACACAATTCATGGCTCATACAGACTTGTAAGCGACATCGACATGAGCGCATTCAGCTCTCAAATCATGTCACTTCCATCAACACAAAGCGCATTCAGTGGAAAATTCTACGGAAATGGCTTCACGATAAGTGGGCTGAGTCTTTCATACAACGGAAACAATCTTGCCTATGGCTTGTTTAAGTCAATCGAGCCTTACGCGACCGCAACCACAACATACTATCCAAGAATTGTTGGACTTAACATACAAACAAGTTCAAACATGCTTGCCAGCGACACAACCTTTGTGGGAACGCTTGCAGGCTATATCAAAGACGCAATGATTGTTAATGTTGAAATAACCTATTCAAACGGAGCAATGGTTCAAGGCAGAAACTTTGTCGGCTCACTTGCAGGACTTATCTCTGGCGACTCTATCGTGAAAAATATAACAGTTGAAAATCCAAATGTTCAAGCTGTGAGAAGAACAACAACTGGAGACGAAACGACATTTGAGGTTAGCGACATCAACTACTTCAGAAATGCAGTTCTTTCAGCATTAAACTACACATATATGTTCACAGGTTCAGACACAATTGCCTCTATCACTTCTCCATATTCTTATGCTGGTGGTGTTGCTGGTTATGTGGATATTTACTCGTCTTCTCAATCATACTTCTCTTACACAACTTCACCAGAGTTTAACGTCACAGTTATCAGAGCTTTGGGCACAATCAATGTGACAGGCCAAGTGGCAGGTGGATTGTTTGGACTTACTGCTCATCAAACCTTTATTGAAGACGCTGGCGTAACGGTAACTGGCAAAATGGAAGATAACACTTCACACATCCTAAGCACAAAGGATTATGCTGGTGGCGTTATCGGACAATCATTTGGATATCTTTCAAAACTCTTCTCAACACATGAAGAAGAAGTTCAACAAGACATTGAAGACAATATTGCCTCTTACTATACTGGCAACACATCAGTTGAACGCGGAATCCTCAACTTGTTCATGGCAGAAAATCAATCAAGCACAAACTATTCTCAAAAAGCAATAGGCGGACTTGTTGGTTTTGTTGGCTCAGGTCTTCTTCAAACATCTTACTCAAAACTCAACGTTATTTCTCTATCAGCTGAAAGTGCAGGTGGTCTCATCGGTGAAATCAAGTTGACGGGCGCACGAAGCTATCATTATGAAGCAACTGCAGGCGAAGGCTACACCAAATTCTTATTCCTCGAAACTTATGCAACTGGTGATGTCAGAGCATACACAGCTGAGCAGGAAGGCAATAGCGGTGGACTTGTTGGCTTTATTGCTGATTCTTCTGACAGAATTGCTCTTCTTGCAACAAACGCAATCAACTTCTTCACAAACATTGACTATAGAACTGGCGAAGCTTACTCGAACAGTCAATTTGCAACAGAAGGATCTGTTAGTGGAGCTGCAAACAATAGAGGAAATATTGCAAACTTTGTTTATCAACTTGTTGGTGGAGCTGCAGAGGATGTAGATATTCCAACAGCAGTCACAATTGCGCCTGCTTCAAATGTGGGGACAGGAACAGAGGGAGAAACCAAATCGCTCGGCTTTGTTCAATACTACACATTTGACAACAACGCAACGCAAATTTACATCAATTTCTATAAAGACTATCATCAATATAGCGTTTATGCTTCCGATTTGACTCAACCTGTCGAGCCAATTTACACTTACACAAACGGCTCAGCAGGCTATCAAGCAACGCAAAAAGTGTTCTTAAACAGCATGGTTTGGGATACAAACAATTGGATTCACAATTCAGACCGAATTTTCCCAGAAATCAAATACTCAATCGGTCAACTTACAACTGTTTACCTTGACGACTGGAACAAGGCAAATGTTTTGCAGATGATGACAGAAAACAACAACCTCAATGTTATTGTGCGTGGTGAAAAAGCAGAAGGCTCAGGAGTATATGTCGATGTTGACATTTCGTCTCTTCAAGGCACTTATACATTGAGCGGATTTAGCGGAACAATTTCTGGTTTGACAGATCAACAATATTGGACTGATAACAATGGAACAACAGGCGAGACAAAAGCTCGTCAAGTTCGTTTGATCATCAGCAGCTCTCTCTTTGAAGAGACATCAGCAGGCTTTACAATGGACAATGTCCACATTCAAGTTGGCGGAGGAGAGGCAGATCCTGGTAACAATGAGCCTATTACAGTGGAGGGCGGCATTATAAGCCAAGGATCGATGGAAACAGCAACTCTCAACAATATCACGCTGTTTATAAACAAACCAATTTCAGTAAATTCAAGAATCATAGGCAGCAGTCAATTTGCTGCAGGACTTATTGCTCCAAGCATAGACGGAACATCAATTGAAAGCTTGACATTTGACTTAACAGGGTTAAGCAATTTGTCTGACGTAACAATCATGTCAGTTGATGCAACCAAAGTTACTGAAGAGTCAGAACTTTATGCGGGTTGGATTGCAGGTTATGCAGAACAAACAAGCAACACAACTCCAATGAATATTTATAATGTAAGAATAAATGCAACCGAAGGAGCTAGCTTTACAGCTATAAGCTTCCTAAATGCAGAAAACTCAACTGCCAAATCTGCAAACATCGGACTCTTCTTTGGTGCAATATCAAAAGATTCAAGCAACCAACAAAACACAATCATCAGAGTTGCCGAATGCAACATAAGCTTTATCGTGCCAAATGACTTGACTATTGATATTAACGCATCAAATTTGGGTATAACTGGCGGCAGTGACAGCTCAGTCAACTTGGGTGGCTTTGTTGGAAATGTTGAAGGACTCAACAGCCTGACTTTATTGGCTGATACTAAGGTTACAAGCACATTAAACCTTACAGCGCCAGGAGACACAGGAAGCCAAGGCGCAACTCTTAATATTGGTGGAATGTTTGGCTTAGTTGGTGGAAGCTCAACTCGCATCAGCACAGAACAATCTGGCGGTGAAAGTGAAACACCTGAAATAACACTAGAAGTGTCAATTTCAGAAACTGGTAATAAGCATAACAATGGAACTGGTGATGAGCATAACAATGTTTATCTTGGTGGCGTGGCAGGACGGTCATCTCGCGCACTTCCAATCAAAGATATGACTATCGATCTTACAGCCAATGCAATGCAAGCGGCAGCAACATATATCGGCGGAGCCGTTGGCTACCTCGCAACCTCTGATGCCATGACAATAACAGGGCTCACCTCAACAGTAACAGTGAATGGTGGCACCGACGCTAATAAACCTGTCTCTATCGGTTCTGCTCGTATCGGTGGCGTGATTGGTCAAGCTGGAGCAGACGTAGGTGCAAGTGGTGGAGCAGCAGCTCTCACAATTGGTGCTCAAAGCGATATCAACAGCAATGATCGAAACATTGCTTCGACCCTTATCATAACAGGAAATATCAAGTCAAGCATCACTCAAGTTGGTGGCGTGATTGGACAGACAAACCAAGAAGTTTCAATTTATGGCACCGAAGCAAAACTTTCAATTGCAAATACTTTCAAGCCGGCTGGAGGCTCTTCTCAAAATAGTGGTGGAGAAGGCTCTGTAAACATCGGTGGACTTGTTGGTTTTGCAAATCAAAGGGTTACTCTTGCAAATATCTATGTCAGAGATGAAAGCTACTTGGCAGGAGAAGGCGCAGTCACAACTAAAGGATTAAACCTTACAACGTCAGCAAGCACTCGCGTTGCAATTGGTTCACTGATTGGCTACAGCACACATGTTATCTCAGCAAGTGGCGGAAACCTCTACTCAGATCTTACAATCAATTCAACCAGCACAACCGCCGGAGCTTCTGGCGCTGCAAATCTTTATATTGGCGGTCTTGTGGGATATAACTCACTCGCAGACACATATGCTAACGAAAATATTGATACAGTTTTAGCCAACACAGCTTATATTGGCACAATCACTGTTGACCTTGGAGACGCAAGAGGTGTCAGCGTTGGCGGAATAATGGGCTTCTTGCAAGGAGATGCTGATTCAGCTCCAAGCATCACCAACTCACTCTTTGGTGGAAAGATTATCATCAAAGAACAAAATGGGCAGGACGTTATAGTTGGAGGAACAATTGCAAATGCAAACTCAGACTTTGCAATAAACAATGCCAACAACTATGGCGATGTGTTTATTGATTATAGCGGAGATGATAATGCTTCTTCTCGCATGTCTTCCTATAAATTCGGTGGAATTGTTGGACAAATCAATTTTGAGCAAACAGGTGTGGACTCTGAAGACGGCCTCGGCACAATCACAGAGTCCAACAGCATGGTGACAAACCATAATGCTCGCCTTGCTGGCTCTGGCGCAAACACAACAAACGACCAAACAGGCGCAATTGTTGGTGCAGGAACATTGACAACAAGCACAAGCAACTATTACAACTCAGCAGTCAGCCTTGCCTTTGACGATCAAGGCACAGACATTGGTTATAGCGGGGCATCTGCAAATGGATATGGTTCTTCAAGTGACGAAGATTATATTTTAAACAAAATAAAAACCAAATTAGGTAATGATACAAAGTTTGGAGATTTTATTGAAGCTACGGGAAATACAAGCTATAATGCCACAGGCACAAAACTCAATCCGGCTTCAAAATGGACAGCAGAGCCTAATATAACTGATGCTGATACCAAAAACGATGTCGGCAATGGTAGTGATTATGATGTCAACTATTTCACAAGCGATGCGTTTGCAAGTGTTCAAGGTCAAACGCTTTCCAATGTTGCAATTGTTGGCAACTTTGAAGATGTCATATTGACCAAACCAATTCAAAAGATTGATGGCTACTCTTCAATCTCAGGTGTAAACTTTACCATTGCGTATGATGGAGACATACAAGAGTATGTGGTCGGTAACTATGCGAACGGCGAACACATAGGCGGACTTGTCAATGTAATGTTAGGCAGTTCAATTCTTTATGGTGTTGGCGTAAATGGATCAATGTCAATAGGTGCAGAAAAATCATTCTTTATGGGTGGTATTGTTGGGCGTATGGAAAGCGGGCTTATTGCCGAGAGCTATACCTCTCTCGAAATGATTTATCGTGGGAAAGCACAGGACGAGAGTACAACAGCAATTGCATCCGCAATAACTAACCATTATGCCGGTTCTGGAAGTGAAGACGATAATCAGCTAGCATTTATTGAATATACTTATGCAACAGGCTCGGTAGTTTCATATATAGATGCTCAACTTAGCGGTTTTGCAAACAGCATTGTAACAGGTAGTAATATGATGATTTCAGATTGCTACACCATCACAAAACTCGACCAAAATGATTATACTTCAACTGATGCTCCAACAGCAGGTATTTATGCAAATAAAGGCGGAACAGTGGAAGACCTATATTATGATCAAAATGGGCTTAATGTAACGTTATCTGCTGATGAGAGCACAGGAAGCTCGTTGTTATTTACAAACTTCCTCTCTAATGCAGAAAGTAACACTTCTTATGCAACAGAGGACTGGTCAAGAGCTGTCGACTTCAACTATGGTTATCCAACTCGTGGCTTTACTTATCTGAAACAATCGTCATGGTCTAACACTCTTGTTTCTACAGAATCTGCATCAGGTGATGAAGTGAATTATGATAGCTATGTTAAAACAGCACCATATAAACGATTGGGTAATGGAGCAACAAGTGGCTTCTCAACTTTCCTTGTTCCAAATATTGGTGTGCTTCAGTATATTTTGAGCAACTCAACAGTAGATGGATGGAAAGATATCACCAATATGGCACTTATGTATGACGTTGATCTTAGCGCAACCGAGTTTAGCGATGGCAAATTTGATGATGGCGCTACAACGCCAAGAAAATTGTCTTTGGGAAGCAAAAGACTTGATGGACAAGATCATACAATCACTGGATTAACTGACAGCTTGTTTGAATCAATCACTGGCGGAGTTGTGCGCAATCTCCGCCTCACCGAAGCAAATTCATCATCAGCACTGCTTGCAAAAACAATGCAAAATGAAACAAATACAGACGGAACTTCAAAAACGGCGATAGTTTCCAACATAACCCTTGAAGGTGAGATAGCGTCGGGCAGTGGAAATCTTGGTGCTTTGATAAATACAGTCAGTGGTGGAGAGGTAAACACTGTCACGAGCATGGTAAAAATAGATAATGATGCAACATACATTGGTGGAATTGTTGGACAAATTAGTGCGTCGGCAGCGGTAAAGATAGCTTATTGTTCAAATTATGGTCCACTCAGCACAACAAGTACTGGTGCAGGAGGGATTGTAGGACGTATTGCTTCAGGAAGTGGTAGTGTGACAATTGACTATTGTTTCAATGGCAGTTCGGTTCTTGCTGGTTATACTTATACTGAGACAAATGAAAAAAATGAAACAAATAAAACAAATGGAACAAATAATAATTATTATGCTGGCGGAATAGTAGGCAATCAAGTACAAGCCTCAAGCGTAACTATTCAAAATTGCTATAACGCAGGTATAATTAAAGCTGGACATAAAAACAATTCAAATAACGGTACGGCAGGAATTGCTTATGCAGCAGGTATTGTGGCTCATTCAGTTGCAGGTGCAAAAATAGAGAATTGTTATAATGAAGGATCAATCGAAGCTCTCGGCAAAAACCCTGAAACAGCTATACAATATGCGACTGATAGTGAAGGAAATGATTTTGTTCAAGTGATTTCAAATACACCTCAAAATGTATCAGCTTATTTGATTGCAGATATAGAAGTGAAGAATTGTTCTTCAGCAGGAGTAACTAAAAAAGTAGAGGGAGAAACCGAAACTGAAACCGTAGATGAAAATTTTCTCAAACGCAATGGAAGTGTTGGCACAGGTCTTATTTATTCTGTTGATTATAAAAGTAAAGTAGAAGATTATCAAAATGCAAGTTTTAATAATCAAGAAATAACAGAAGAATATTGGAGCGGTAATTCAGGTCCAGAAGATAAAAAAACTACTACGATGAAAGGATTTATTATATATGATTCATTTGGCGGTATAGATATACAAAAATCATATTTTAAATTTGATTTTTCTAAGAGTAAACGTACGAATAGTGAAAGCGATTCTGAAACCGATACATCTTCTAATCCAATTTTTACAAAATTGGAATTAGGGACAAACAATATTCCTATAGTTTTTGCCGGTTATCAACCATTTTATGTTTCTATGGATAGATATAATTTTTATAAAGGATCATCATCGTCTGGTGGTGGTAGGGCGTTCAGTAAGGTAGAAACAATGTGGGAAGATTTTGAAGTTTATGATTTGTTTATTTATCCAAATCCAACAAGATCTGGGTTTGGGGAGATATTCACCCCTACATATGAAGATGAAGTATTATCATACATTTATCCTTCTGAATCTCTTCTTGCAAAGAGTTTAGACGATGATACGAACTATAGCAATTCGCTTACTAAATCAGATTTTGTTTCGAGTACTAGTGATAACAACTATGATACAGTAACAATTAGTGGCACTTCATATGTTCTTGCCGACAAATATTATTCAACTGTGTTTGAAGCAACTACGCGTACTGCAATAGTAACAGTGAATCTTAAAGGAGTTGGTTTTGATTTGAATCAAGATTACTATTCCGTATCAGTATCAGAAAACTTAAGCAATATAATCGACAGCAATAATATTTCAATAAATGTGACTAAGACTGATGCTGGTGTTGCGGTAACCGTTCGATATGTTTATACCACTGATAGTCAGTCAAATAATAATTCTGGAAGTATTACTGTAACTTACGAAAAAAAGCAAACGATTGAATTGAATTCCGCAGATAGTCCATATCTATATATAAGTGAATCTGCTTTTGGAATCGATTTAAGTAAATGTGATAGTCTTCCAGATGCAGATTTGCCAACAATCGATGGGACTTTGTCGGTTGATGATTGGTCAATAACAGACAATATAGTCAAGCTTTCTTCTGGAGATACAGATTATTATTTTGTTCAAAACGACGATATGTTGACTTGTTATCTCAATGCAACATTTACGCCTTCAAATTTAAGTACTACAGAAACTGTGAATGTAAAAGAGGAAGGAACAACTATGTATCAATTTGTCCAAAGTTTTCCAACAACTTTTACAGCAATAGCGACAGAAACAGTATATGAATCACTAGAATTTGCATCCACAACAACTGATTTTAACTGCGACTATGAATATAGCGAAGAAATAGAAGTTTTAGATGTAATTAAGGCTAGACAATTCACGATTGGTTCACCAACGACGATAGATGGTGTGACTACAAGAGAGCTGATGGCCGATGGCACAACTTACGGACGAATTGTTGGTGACGATTCAGCAACATCGTTTGAACTTGAGTTAGATAAACGCATTGAAAGATTTATTTTTGAAGGAAATATACTTTCATACATTAATGCCTCTATTTATAAGACAAATAATGGAACAGCTTGGAATATTGAGGATAGCTTTAATTTTATATCTTCGATTTCTAAATCTTATGAAGCGGACAATTCTTATGGATATATTGTAAATTTATCAGGTTCATATACTGTTGCAACATATGTGGATGCAGTTCATTTTGTAGGATTAATTTCCGAAAATGGAGCGCTGAAAAGTACTGGCGCAAAAAGCCTTCAGTATACAAGCAGTGGTGAAGAAAAGCGAGTTGTTGTTGATACTTCATTTGGACAAATAACTAAAATTTATAAAGCATCAACTACGCCTGTTACAATAGATATGTCAGAAAGCAATAATACAGCCATTGACTGCGATATAGATTTGTTTAGAGGAAATTATTCATTTACTCAAATGTATACACTGCAATCAGTTGTTATTTCTAATACAACAACCAATTCAATAGCGATTGAAAAAGATAATCAGTTGTATAAAATTGAAAATAATAGAACGTTATCTTTTAATCCAGTTGATAGCGATATAACCTTTACATGGCATCAACCTAATGAAAATTCTGTTACATTTACCAAAAATGATCAAATTGTTTTTTATAAAGACGCAGACGACGGCGAGTATAATTTGACATTAATGTTTACAGAAAACGAAATAGATTGGGATTCGTCAACTTATACCTTTATAACAGTTGACGATGAATCAATACCTCAAACAATTGATCAAGGCTTAAAAGACAGTTTTGCAGTATTGTTCCAAAATGGTATAAACTATTTATTCTGCATCAACGATAATTCATATCTAACAGGTTTTTATGCACAAAAAAACGCTCAAGAGTCAACAACATATACATTAGAGTTGACTGATTTTAATAGTATTTTGGAATATGGTGAGCTATATTCTTCTGAAGGATTGACAATTTCCTCCGATATAAATCAAGATATTTATTATTTTGATATTGACACAAATGTAATTAATACACCATTTGCAAATGCTAATGATTTTGATTCAAGTTATACCGAAACAATCGAAGGAAGCTTAGAAGATATTAAATTAGATTCAACCACTGATTTAATCTTACCAATAATCTTAACAAACGATATTTTTGTTACAAATTATATTTCTATCCCTGCAACTATTGAAGGGGATGGTTATGCCTTGGTTGTGGCGCACAGTAGCAACAACATCTTTAATAAAATAGATAAAAATATAAACAATGCCTATATCGCAGGCACAGCAATAGGTGGAGGCTTCTCAGGAACTGGTGCCGACATTTCCAAGCTTAGCAATATTAAACTTTTTGGAACGATTATCAAAGGTGGCGAGACAACTACTAGTGAAGGAAGTACAAGTGATGCAGACTTTATGAAATTTACTGGAACAAGCACAACTATTACAAATTATATGGCACTGATGAATAATGGAACAACCAGCAGAAATATCTCTCTTTCAAATCAAACACTAAAAGGTCTTGTGATTGCTGCTGATGGTGTTACAGATGTTGCAGGTGGAAACATTGATGTTAGTAGAGCAACAGCCTCAGGAGTAATATTGAAAGCTGGTGATGGCGCCAACGGTAGATATTCGGGGTATAGAGATGTGACATGGGATGGGTCAGAAAAGGCATACATTAATTATACATTCAATAATTATACATTTAATCGATCTGGTGATGTAACTACAGAAGGAACTATTAAAGGTGGAAATAACGATTCAAATGTAACAAGCTATAACGGTAAGAAAGGAGGATATGTTTGTCTCTATAATGCTGAAGAATATTTAGATATCTTCACAGAAGTTTTTGCAGGTAATCTTGGACCAAGGTTATTAAGTATGGACGTATATCCAAAATACCATTCAGATATAGATCATTGGACTGGATCTTTGTATCCAGATGGTAGTGAACGGCGAATCGGAAATGTTATGTTAAAATTTAAAATTGCGCGAGGATTAAAAAACAGAATGGTAGATACCGCAGTTTCCAAAAACTGTAATGTATTGAACGAATATTATGTCATTTTTGGGCAAGATGCGGAAAATAGAACTGCAGGAAGTTATGAAAATAGTAATGTATGGCTAGGCATGGGTAGAGGAGATTTCTTTACATTGAACCAGTCGACTGATGAAACCGGATATTATCGTAATGCTTGGTGGTTTAAATATCTGTTTGTGACTATCATGTACAAAGAAGACGGAGCAGGGGGTATAACAGTTGAAGACGATATAAATACCGAAAACGTTGAAGTATATAATGAAGATCTTTCACTTGACTATTATCAAAGATATCCATTGCCAAAATCATGTGAAGAGTAGTTCAAATCAGAACGTAAAAGAGTGCAAAATTGACAAAAAGCAAAAAATTTAGAAAATTTTTAAAAAATCTTTGCAATTTTGCTTTGAAATTGTTGAAAAATTGTGTTAAACTAGTTGCGAAAAATGAGGGGAACATAAATGGCTAATATTACTAAAACTAAAAGCAAAGAATTGGATGAGAAAAATATCCATGCTGGCCATAGAGAAAGACTTTTTGACCTTGCTTTCAAGGCAGGTCTTGACAAGCTTACTAATGTTCAAATGCTTGAAACAATTCTTTGCTTTGTATTCCCTCGTGGCGATGTAAATCCTCTTGCACATAGACTTCTCAATCATTTTGGTTCTCTTTCTGCTGTGCTTGAAGCCGACATTCACGATGTTGCCAGAATCAAAGGCATGGGTGAAACTTCTGCCAAGAAACTTCATCTGCTTACTCAAATCAATCTTGTTTATGCGCTTGATAAAATGAAGGTTAGTCCTAAGTTTGAAAGTTTTTCAGATATCTACGATTATGTAGAAAATCTTTTGAGGTTTAGAACTGTTGAAGAGTTATACTTTATTGCTATCGGCGCAAACAAAACTTGCCTGAACACCAAACTTTTTGCAAGCGGTTCAATCAACATGGTTGGCATTTCGATGAATGACCTTATGCTTTATCTTGCTTCGACGAGAGCGCACGCGCTGGTTATTGTTCACAATCATCCAAACGGAAGTTGCAAGCCATCGCCTCAAGATGAAAAGGCGTTTGAAAGTCTTAAGAAAATGACTGAAATGGCAAACTGTCAACTTTTGGATTCGCTTATCATTGGCACTGACGGACTTTATAGCATGGAAAACAAATCGGTGGCAAGAGTGTATTTTAATGACGCATCTCCTATTGAGGAGCTAGGACATGGCGAGGACAGTCTTGACTGGCTTAGTGAAATTAAAGAAGGCTTTAAAGAGCTGAGAAATAGCGAAGGAAATAGCTAGACTTTTTCCGCTAAAAAACAATCAGTTTTGTCAGCAGGCAAGCAATAAAACTTGCAATAAATGACAACAAAAAGATGGCAAAATAGCTAATACGAGGAAAGGCTTTTACAGGCTTTTCCTTGTTTTTTTGCTCTTCCAATAGCTTTGTGCCTTTTGGCAAAACGCAAACGCAATAGACCTTTTCATCTTCATACTTCAAAGAAATCAGCTCATCTTTTTCAAGTGACGAGACGATTTTGTCAAGCTCGTTTTCGCTCATTTTGCATTTGTTTGACAGCAAAGACAAAAGGTCGCTTTTTTCAAGTATTCTATAACCGCCATCTTGACACTCTTTGATTAACACTTCTAAAACTAAAAGATATTTGGTCTCTTGCATGCATTTTTTATTGCAAAATGATATTTTTTTATTCATTTTTTCATTATATTTTGACTTCTGATTAAAATTTACTCAAATTGTCAATATATTTTCTGTTATGCCAGAGCGTAGAGAAAAACTTGTTTTGCGCTATCTTTGCAAGGTGTGTAGCGGTAAAAAAGCACATCTTGTTTCGCCATACGACATTGCAAAAGAACTTAGCCCAAAACTTGTTTTGTCGACATCAGAGATTGATGAGATTATGGCTAGACTTTCGCTCGAAAATTATCTTGATTTTGTTGCTTCTGAAGGCAAAAATGGTTATTATTATTGTATAACACTCAAAAACAAAGGTCGTCATTTCTTGTCAGACGAGAAAAAACAACGAAAAGCGCTTTTAATGCTTGTTCTTAGAAGTTTGTTTTTGGCAACAGTCAGCTTTGTTTTTGGACTTATTTTGAAAGCAATTTTTAAGTAAAAGAGGATAAAATGGAATTTGATCTTGTTTCAAAATATCAGCCAGCAGGCGATCAGCCTAAAGCTATTGAAAAAATTTCAGAAGGTTTTAAAGAAGGCTTGAAAAATCAAGTTCTTCTTGGCGTGACTGGAAGTGGAAAAACTTTCACAATGGCAAACATCATTCAAAAACTTAAAAAGCCAACACTTGTGATTGCTCACAACAAAACGCTTGCAGCACAACTGTGCAACGAGTTTCGTGAGTTTTTTCCTCACAACCGCGTTGAGTATTTCGTTTCTTACTATGACTATTATCAACCTGAGGCTTACATAGTTTCAACCGACACATACATTGAAAAAGACATGGCGATAAATGATGAAATAGATAAACTTAGAGCAAGCGCAACTGCTTCAATTTTAGAGCGAGATGATGTGATAATTGTGGCTTCTGTTTCTTGTATATATGGTCTTGGCAACCCTGATGAATATTACAATCTTCACATAGCGCTCAGAACAGGTGACATCATTGATCGCGATGAGCTTATTTCTCGCCTTATTGACATTCAATACACAAGAAATGACATTGATTTCAAGCGTTCGACCTTTCGCGTTAAAGGTGACACTGTTGACATTTTTCCAGCCACACAGTCTTCACTTGCGGTAAGAGTGCAATTTTTTGGTGACGAAATTGAAAAAATCTATGATTTTGACCCAACAACTGGCAATTTGATTAACGAACTTAAAATGGTTGCGATTTATCCAGCCACTCATTATGCTGTTGGAAGAGCAAGAATGGAACAGGCGCTCGACCAAATCGAAAAAGATAGACTGCAAGCAATTGAAGACTTCAAGCGCGAGAACAAACCTCTGGAAGCTGAAAGAATAGGTCAACGAGTTGCCTATGACGAAGAGATGATGCGAGAAGTTGGCTATTGCAGCGGCATTGAAAACTATTCAAGATATTTTGACGGTCGAAAACCAGGCGAGCCACCTTATACGCTTATTGATTATTTCCCAAAAGATTTTTTGACCATAATCGATGAAAGCCACATGACCTTGCCTCAAATTCGCGCCATGTATAATGGCGACAGAGCAAGAAAGCAGTCGCTTGTTGAATATGGTTTTAGGCTTGATGCTGCAAAAGATAACAGACCGCTTACATTTGAAGAATTTTCAAAAAAGCTTGGACAAACGCTGTTTGTTTCTGCAACTCCTGCAAAGTATGAGCTTGAAAAAGCCGACCAAGTTGTTGAACAGGTGATAAGACCAACTGGGCTTTTGGATCCAAAGATTGAAATAAAGCCAATCAAAAATCAAATTGAAGAGCTTATGCTTCAAATCAAAGAGACCATTTCTCATAACGCCAGGGTGCTTGTGACAACTCTTACCAAGAAAATGGCTGAAAGCTTGAGCGTTTATTTGCAAGAACATAATTTTAAAACCAAATATATGCATTCAGAAATTGACACAATGGAAAGGGTTGAAATTGTAAACGGTCTTCGCGCTGGTGAATTTGATGTTCTTGTTGGAATAAACCTTCTTCGTGAAGGGCTTGACATGCCTGAAGTTGAACTTGTTTGCATTCTTGATGCCGACAAAGAAGGCTTCTTAAGAAGCGAAGGCGCTCTTATTCAAACAATCGGAAGGGCTGCTCGAAACGCTAGTGGAAGAGTTATCATGTTTGCAGACACGATAACAGATTCGATGAAAAGGGCGATTGAAACAACTGAAAAGAGAAGAGCGGTGCAAGAGCAGTATAACAAAGAGCACAACATCACACCAAAGACAATTGTCAAAGCTGTGACAAACACTCTTGAAATAAGCAAGAAGGTGGATGACAAACTTAAGAAGGAAGACATTCCAAAAGAGATTGAAAAACTCACCGCAATGATGAAGATTGCTTCAAATTCGCTCGACTTTGAACGCGCTCTTGTTTTGCGTGACCAAATCCAAAAATTAAGAAAAAAGATTGAGAAGCAAAAAAGATAGAAAATGAAACAGAAAAGACATTAAAAATGCTTGAAAAATGTCAAATTGTGCTATAATAAAGCCATGGAAAATAAAATCGTTATCAAAGGGGCCAAAGAAAACAACTTAAAAAATGTTGACCTCGAAATTCCTAAAAATAAACTTATCGTTTTTACAGGTGTCAGTGGCTCAGGCAAAACAAGCCTTGCCTTTGGCACTATTTTTGCTGAAGGACAAAGGCGCTATATCGAAAGTTTGTCTTCATATGCAAGGCAATTTTTGGGACAAGCTCAAAAACCAGATGTGGAGTCAATTGACGGCCTTTCGCCAGCAATTTCAATAGATCAAAAAACCACAAATCATAACCCTCGTTCAACGGTGGGAACTGTGACTGAGATATATGACTATCTCAGGCTTTTGTTTGCGCGCGTTGGCACGGCATATTGTCCAAATTGCCATAAGCCAATTTCTCAGCAAACAACTGACCAGATTGTAGATGCTGTTTTGTCGCTTGGAGAAGGTGCAAAAATCACAATTCTTGCGCCTATTGCACGCGGTCAAAAGGGTGCTTTTGTCAAAAATTTTGAAAGTTTGAAAAAATCTGGCTACACACGAGTTCAAGTTGATGGCATCATCTATTCGCTTGATGAAGAGATTTCGCTTGATAAAAATCTGAAACACAACATCAATGTTGTGATTGACAGAATTATTCTGAAAGAAAGTGCACACGCAAGACTGACCGACAGCATCGAGACGGCGGTCAAGCTTGGCGAAGGGCTTGTGATTGTTGAAAGCGAAGAAGGGCAAACGCTTTATAGCACACTTTATTCTTGCCCAGATTGTGGCTGGACTCTTGAAGAAGTCACTCCTCGACTTTTCTCTTTCAACGCGCCTTATGGTGCTTGTCCAACTTGTGCTGGACTTGGCACTGTCAGCGATGTCGATGAAGGTCTTGTGCTTAAAAATTCAGACCTTTCAATAGCAGAGGGGGCTTTCAATCAAACAGGTTGGCGCTATGGCGATATCAAAATTGTCACCAGATTTTTTGACGCGCTTTCAAAGAAATATGATATTGACCTTACAGTTCCAGTCAAAAAATTGTCAAAAAAGAAAATTGATATTTTGCTATATGGAAACAACGGTGAAAAGCTTGACCTGTTTGAAGACGAGGCAAGAAACAAGACCTATGAACATTTTAATGGCAAAAATGCACTTGCGTTTGAGGGGATTATCAATCACTTAAAACGCCGACTTATTGAAAGCAAAAGCGAGTTTGTGCGCTATGAAATAGGCAAATTTGTTCGCGAAATCACCTGTCCAACTTGCCATGGAAAAAGGCTGAATGAAAAGGCACTTTCACTTAAAATCAAGGGCAAAGACATTGCTCAAGTTTGCGATATGACAGTGGAAGAGCTCAGACCATATTTTGAAAACCTTTCACTTAGCAAAGAAAAGCAAGAGATTGCAAGCAGTATTTTGAAAGAAATCAATGCAAGACTCAAATTTTTGAGCGATGTCGGACTTGATTATTTGACGCTTTCGCGTTCTGCCGAAACTTTGTCTGGTGGCGAGGCGCAAAGAATCAGACTTGCAACTCAAATTGGAAGCGGACTTTCTGGTGTGCTTTACATTCTTGACGAGCCAAGCATTGGGCTTCATCAGCGCGATAACGACAAACTTATTGGCACGCTCAAACATCTTCGCGACCTTGGCAACACGCTTATTGTGGTTGAACATGACGAAGACACCATTCGCACAGCCGATTGGATTGTCGATGTTGGGCCTTACGCTGGCGTTCATGGCGGGCAAATCGTTGGCAGTGGAACGCTTGAAGATATTGTCAAAAATTCAGACTCTATCACAGCAAAATTCTTGCGAGGAGAGGAGAAAATTGAAATTCCAAAGACTAGACGAGCGCCAAAAGGCTATTTAAAAGTTTTTGGAGCAAAGGAAAACAATCTTAAAAACATCAATGTTGACATTCCGCTTGGAGTTTTCTGTTGCATCACTGGCGTGTCTGGAAGTGGAAAATCAAGTTTGATAAACGAAATTGTCTATCCATATTTGTCAAATAATCTCAACAATTCCAGACTTGAAAACGGCAACTTTGATAAGATTGAAAACATCAACGCTCTTGACAAGGTCATTTCAATTGACCAATCGCCAATCGGACGAACTCCACGCTCAAACCCTGCAACTTATGTTGGCATGTTTTCGGCAATTCGCGACCTTTTTGCCAGCACGCCAGAGGCCAAAGCGCGTGGATATAAGGCTGGAAGGTTCAGCTTCAATGTGAAGGGCGGTCGTTGCGAGGCTTGTGAGGGGGCTGGAGTCAAAGAGATTGAAATGTATTTCTTGCCAGACATTTCGGTGACCTGTGATGCCTGCAAAGGAAAAAGATACAACCGCGAAACACTTGAAGTGCGCTATAAAGGCAAAAACATCAACGATGTTTTAGAGATGACCGTTGAAGAGGCTTTGAAATTTTTTGAAAACATTCCGTCAATCAAAAGCAAGGTGCAAGCGCTCTATGATGTTGGGCTTGGCTATGTCAAACTTGGTCAAAGCGCAACCGAACTTTCAGGAGGTGAGGCGCAACGCGTTAAACTTGCAAGCGAGCTTTCTCGAAAGTCGACAGGCAAAACGATATATCTGCTTGACGAGCCAACAACTGGTCTTCACATGTATGATGTGCGCAAGCTTATTGCAATTTTAAACCGACTGGTTGAAAATGGAAATTCAGTTGTTGTGATAGAGCATAATCTTGATGTGATAAAGTCGGCAGACTACATCATCGACCTTGGGCCAGAAGGCGGAAATCGTGGTGGCGAAGTTGTCGCTGTTGGAACGCCTGAAGAGGTGGCAAAGGTTGAAAAGTCTTATACAGGAAAATATCTTAAAAAGATGCTAAATTAAACAAAAAACTGCAAAAAATTGCAGTTTTTTTGCGTTTTTACCATATTTTTCATGAATTTTTCGTTAATTTTCCGTTAATTTTGAGAAAAAGTGATTTTTCTTATAAATTTTGGAATGTTAAAATTTGGCAAAAATTGTCTTTTGGCCATAATAAATTTTGAATTGTTTAAAAAGACTTGTAAAATTTATGTAAAAAATGTTAATATATACTTATATTTGAGACAGCTCAAATGTTATGGGGGATTTATGGACAGCGGAACTATCAATCTTATTATAAGTTTTGTTTTTGTTCTTATTTTGGTTATAGGATTTCTTATAGGATTTTGGCGAGGCGTTCGTCGCTCAGCAGTAAGCTGTGCGATTGGTCTTGTTGGCGTCGTTATTGCCTTTTTTATCACGCCACCAATCACAAATGCCATTATGGGCATTTCTGTTCCTTATGAAGAGACCACAGTCACTTTAAGTCAATATATTGTTGAAATGTTAAAACAAAATGCAGACATTGCAGCTTTGATTGAAAACAATCCAAATCTCAGCACACTTATTGAGCGCCTTCCTTCAGCAGTTGGAAATGTTGTTGTCTTCTTGGTTGTTTCTGCTCTTGTGATGCTTGTGCTGTATATTGTTTACAAAATCATCGCAGTCACTTGCTTGAAACGCAAAGAAGACCAAAAAATGTATCGCACTTGGGGCGGTGTTATTGGGCTTGTAAAAGCTTTTGTGATAACCATATTTGTGTTTATGCCAATTTCGTCACTGTTCGGTTTGGTTTCTGACATAACTTATAGAAGCGACATTTATGCGCAAACAACAATTGAAAACAACCAGCCAAATGCAAGTGCTCAAGATGGCGAGCAGACAACTCAAGAAAATGAGACAAGCCAGACAGAAGACAACCGTTCAGCAATTGGACAGCTTTTGCCAGCAGAGGTTGTAGACATCATAAACGGACTCAATGACAGCTTTTTCTTTAAAATGGAAGGAGCAGTTGGTCTTGACGATGCAATGTTTGACTATCTCTCTTCAGTGGAGGTCAATGGCGAAACATTGCATCTTCGCCAAGAAATAATCTCTTACGCAAATGTCTATGACGTGGCAATGCAAATTTCAGAAATTTCTTCATCTTCTGTTCACACTTTTGCAGAACTTGATTTTGACAAGCTTGAGGTTTATTTAAATGACATTTTAGACGGCACACTTTTCAGACAAATTGTGGTGGAAATCGTTCAAGATATTGTTGAAAATTATGAAAACTATTCTTCTATCATTCCTGCTGAACAACTTGAGGGGTATAAAGAGCTTTTTGATGATATCGCAAATGGTTTCCAAGAAGCGATGACTGACAATGTTAACGGCGCGATTGATTATTTAAAAAATGATTTTAACAGGCTTTTCCAAACATTTAAAGAACTTGCAAAAAGCGGTGTGATTGATCAAATTACGGCTCAAGAAGAAGTTTCTATGCAGACCATTTTGGATATGCTGGTTGAAAACACAACAGCCTTCTCAAATTCAGTTGGAAACATTTTCAGCATGAACATTTTGCGCGATGGTTTCAATTTTATCTTCAACAACTTTGTTGTCAATTCTGTTGAAGGGCTTGACCAAATTGTTGCTGACACATCTTCTTGGCAAGACGAGGATTGGAACAACCTTTCAGCTCAGTTTGTGACAGTGATTTCAAACTTCTCAGATGTCGCATCTCAAGTTGATGTGTTTGATGTGATAAATGACCCGACATCAATTTTGACAAAACCAGCTGAAGGTGAAGAAGATGTCAACATTTCAGCAGTTATGACAAGCCTTGGAAAATTTATCGACTCAGTGCGCGACGTGATTATTCTTCAAAATGCTGAAGGACAGTCAATCATTGATAGCCTTTTGACAGAAAACAATTTTGTGTTGCCAACTGATGAGGTGACGGCAAATGACGGAAGCGAGTTGATGCTTGAAAACTATGAGCAGTATCTGTCTTTCATTTCACAAAGTTTGCAACAGATTAAAGACAATGACTTGTATACAATTTTGACTTCTTCAAGTGGTGAAACAACAGAAATTATCAAAACGATTGCAAACCTTGTTTCAGCTGAAGGAAATCACGACCTTCTTGCAAACATCTTCTTGCCACTCATTCAAGTTGAGCCAACAAAAACGCTTATTGGTGAAGAACTTGTTTCAGCAGTTCAATCAGACCTCATTGATTTGAGTGGCATTCAAGGTTATGATGACTGGAAGAGCGAGCTTGGTTATGTAAGTGACATTTTGACTATTCTCAACAAAACAGACGAGGGCGGAACGAGCTATCTTGAATATGCCATTTCTGGAGATGCAAACTTGCTTCTTCAAAACCTTGGCGAAAACATTTCAATCAAAGAGATTTTGGCTCCTGTTTTAAGAGCAAAGTCTACAGCAGGCATAAAACAAGCGCTTATTGATGCGATTGGAGATGTGCTAAATAAGCTTGCTGACACACAAATCAAGCTTAGCCTTGAAGGAATTTCATTTGTCGAAGGCGACAGCGAAGATCAAACAGCTGAAATTTGCCGGATTTTTGAAGATCTGTTGTCAGTTTACAAGCAATATTCATCTACAAGTGGTGAATTTACCTTTAAGGACATTGATAAAAACACCTTAGGTTCGCTTCTTGACAGAATAAAGGAAAATGCTTACCGAAAAGAACTTGCCAGCAAGACAACTCAAGGCTTGTTTAGACCTCTGTTTGATGGACTTTACAATCAGCTTTTGAATGAGTTCCCAGATGCAAAAAACATAATCAAAGACAAACCTGTTTATGAAATTTCTTTCACAAAACTCATGAAGGCTTTGTCAGAAATAGAAAATGCAACAGAAGGCTCATTTATTGACAAGGTTGGAGATATGATTTCTTCTTCAGCTTCTGTTTCAATTGAGAATGTCGAAAAGCTTATAGCCTCGGTTACCGAAGAAACCACAGACGAAACGCTTGAGACAATCGAGACTGTGCTTGGCGTGCTTGAGGATTTTGAAGTGACAATTGACATTCCTGGTTCAACTGAGGAAGAAATTGAAAACAACAAATCTCAAATTGCAGGCTATATTAACGATAATAATAACTTAACAGAATCAGTCAAAGACAAATTAAACAATATCTTTGGACTCAACACAGCCATAAACTAAAGAAAAGGAATTTGAATGAAAGAATTTAAGCATATTCCAGTTTTGCTAGAAGAAGTTATCTCTGGGCTTGATATCAAGCCCGGAGGTATTTATATTGACTGCACTATGGGTGGAGGTGGCCATTCAAGTGAAATTTTAAAAAGACTCGACAAAAAAGGAAGGCTTATTGGTTTTGACAAAGATGATGATGCTGTTGTCACATGCCGAGAAAAATTTAAGGCATTTGATAATGTCGAAGTGATAAAATCAGACTTTAAAAATGCGCCAACAATTTTAAAAGACAAAGGCCTTGACGGAAAAATTGACGGAATTTTGATTGACCTTGGCGTAAGTTCTTATCAAATCGACAGCGCAGAGCGAGGTTTTAGTTTTTTACATAATGGCCGTCTAGATATGAGAATGGACCAAACGCAAGAGCTTACTGCCTATGACGTGGTCAATTTTTATAGTGAGAGGGAGCTTTTAAGAATTTTGTATGACTATGGCGAAGAGAACAACGCCAAAAACATTGTGAGAAACATTATCAAGGCAAGAGAGAAAAAGCCAATTGAAACCACTTTTGAGCTTAAAGAAATCGTCGAAAGCTCATTTCCAAAAAAGGTTATCTATGGCAAAGGCGGTGTATCAAAACAGACTTTTCAGGCTATAAGAATAGAGGTCAACGGCGAGCTTAAAGGGCTTGAAGAGTGCCTGGATGGGCTTGCCAAGATGCTCAACCATGGTGGAAGAATGGCAGTCATATCCTTTCACAGCTTGGAAGACCGAATTGTCAAAAATGTTTTCAAGCTTTCTTCAACCGATTGCATTTGTCCGCCAAAAACACCGATATGCATTTGTGGACACAAGGCAATTGCAAAACTTATAACCAGAAAGCCAATCACGGCAACTCAAAAAGAGCTTGAGCAAAATTCTCGCTCGGCAAGTGCAAAACTCAGAGTGATTGAAAAGCTTTAATGCTTTTAAAAATTTGCAAAATGTGATAATATCAAAAAGGAGGGCATAGATTATGGAAGAGAAGATTGTTATAACCGAAAAGTCTTCACCTCAAGTTGAAACTGACACTGCGCGTGAAAATGAACTTGCATATCAAAAGTGGCGCCAAACAGTCACTCGTCAAAAAGAAAGCGCAAAAGAGCTTAAGAAAGAAGCTCAGCCGTCAAAACCAAAAGAGGCACCATTTAAAAACATAAATCCATTTTCTTCAAGTTCTTTCAAAAACGCACAAAGCACAGAGGTGACTTTAGAGCCAGAGGCAAAGCTTGCCGAGACAGCAGAGCAAGAGGTTATTGATTATTCTTCAACAATTTTCACTCCCAACTATGATCTTACCGAGTCGCTTAGCGAGGAGCAGCGCGAAAAGATTTTTGGAGCAGAGCAAGAGGAAAAAACGGAAGAAAAACAAGAAAAAAAGCGAAAATGGAGCATAAAAAGCATTGTTTTTGCCATTTTATTTGCAATTTTTGGAATTTGGGGAATTGTTAACATCTCAACAATAGACTCGCTCAACAACCAAATTCAGCTTGCAAATGAGACATATAACCTCAATCTTGCAAACTACCTCAAAAATCTGACAGCTCTTGACACCGCAAACCAAGAAAACATGGAAAACCTTTTTGAAGTTATTCCAACCGACAGCCTGCCACCAACTTCAATAGGTGAGCAGTCAAATTGGTTTGACAGATTTTGTAATTTCTTAGCGGGGTTGTTTGGAGGTTAAATTGAACAAACCCTTCACATTATTTTCGTTTAGAAAAAGGATAGTCGCACTTTTTATTGCGATATCCTTTCTTTTTTGCGCTCTGGGCATAAGGTTGTTTGTTCTTCAAATCATAAATGGGCAGTCGCTTCAGCTTCGGGCAACTGACCAGTGGACGCGCGACCTTAAAATTGTTGCGCCTCGTGGCACAATCTATGACAGGACTGGAGCAAGCCTTGCTGTAAGCTATACCACTTACAATGTTTTTGTGCGCGGAAGAGAGGTCAAAAGCGCAACCACTGTTGCAACACATCTAAGCAACATCTTAGGGCTTGATTTTGATGATGTATATGCCAAGGTTCAACGCAAAAATGTCAGCGAGGTGCTTATCAAACTTGGTGTTGACAGCGAAACTGCTGAGCGAATTTACCAGCAGTCTCTTCCAGGCGTGTATCTGGCAGAAAGTGTGGCACGATATTATCCAAACGGCAATCTTGCCACTCAGCTTCTAGGTTTTACCAGCATTGACAATGTGGGGCAGACTGGAGTTGAGGCCTATTACAATGAGTTGCTCACAGGCACAGACGGCTACAGCTATGTTCAAAGCGACCTTCAAGGCAAAGAGATTGGCGGCACTTTGCGCTATTATATTCCAGCTGAAGACGGCGAAGATTTGACACTGTCAATTGACAGCAAAATGCAGGCGATTCTTGAAAAAGCGCTCAGCCTTATCATGACCGAGCAGAAAGCAAAAACGGCTAGCGGACTGATTCTTGAAGTGGACAGCGGTCAAGTTCTCGCGATTTCGTCCAAGCCAAGTTTTGACCTGAATGAAGTGCCAAGAGACGACCTTGAAACCCTTTTTGACCAATCAAAAATGAAACTTGTGACTGATATATATGAGCCTGGTTCAACATTCAAAATTCTGACGGTCGCCGCCGCTCTTGAAGAAGGTCTTACCAGCCTTGACGACACTTTCTATTGCCCAGGATACCGAATTGTTGACGGCGTGAGAATCAAATGCTGGAAAACTATTGGCCATGGCAATCAAACTTTGGTTGAGGCGTTTGGAAACTCTTGCAACTGCTGTTTTATGGACCTTGCTTTGAGGCTGGGCGTTGACAAGTTCTATTCATATATGCAAAAGTTTGGGCTTGGAAGCAAAACAGGAATTGACATTTCAGGCGAAGCGAGTGGCATGCTTATGGCAAAAAGTCAGGTCAAAAATGTTGACCTTGCGCGTATGGGCTTTGGTCATGCGGTTGCGCTGACGCCTATTCAACTTATGACGGCGGTCGCTTCAATCATTGGAGGAAGCAAAATAACGCCAAGCATAATCTATAGCGACAGTGTCGGTTCAGCTCAGGCGCTATTATCTGAAAACACAACCACGCTTGTCAACAGCCTTCTTGAATATGCCGAAAACAAAACAGGCAAATATACCTTTGTTGAGGGCTATAATGTCGGCGGAAAAACTGGAACGGCGCAAAAATACAAAGAGACAGGCGGAATTGACCAAGGCAAATATATTTCTTCTTTTATAGGCACTTATCCGGCAGACAATCCAAAATATGCTCTTCTTATCATGGTTGACGAGCCAAGCGCTGGTGTATATTACGGCTCGCTTGTTGCAGCGCCTTATGGCAAACTTGTCTTCCAGCAACTTTTTGAATATCTGGGCGAGGAAAAGCAAGATCCGTCTGTTGTGGTTGAAGAGGTGGTTATGCCAGACCTTGAAGGCAAAAGTCTGGGTGATGCGCTGATCGAGCTTAAAGCCATAGGTCTTGAATGCGAAATTGACGGAGAAGGCGGAGTTATTTTGCGACAGCTTCCTCCAGCAGGCACAAGCATCAAAAAAGGATCAACAATTTTGCTTGAAACTTAAAAAATATGCAAAACATTTTGTAAAATGGCAAAAAAATAGTAAAATAAACCTATGGACATAACAATAATCATAATTATTTGCGTTGTCGCCTTTCTTTTGATGCTCTGCTTCTTTTTGGCGGTGGCAAACTTTGCAGGCGAAAAGTTTATGGACAGCTACAGGCGCATGGACTCAATTGGAGCCAATGTCAACCTAAGCCCACTTGAGTATTTGGATTTTCTAAACAACAAATATTTTGACGGCGAAATCATTGTCAAAACAATCTCAAATATTGCAGGTGATGCATACAGCAAAAAAACGCTTTTTCTTTCTGGTGCAACTCAAGGCTCGCATAGCCTTGCCTCATTTTCAATCATTTCGCACGAAATGGGGCATGCA
This sequence comes from uncultured Clostridia bacterium, assembly GCA_944348085.1. Taxonomy (GTDB): domain Bacteria; phylum Bacillota; class Clostridia; order Christensenellales; family UBA1242; genus Caccovivens. The sequence continues at coordinate 9,383 of CALVMU010000007.1, read as the reverse complement.
TTGCAAGACAAAAAGGGCAAAAAACTCAAAAAACTCAACTTTTTGAGAAGGCTTGGCAAAATTTTAGGATTTTTTCTGATGCCACTTTTTATCGCAGGCATTGTGCTTATGGTGATAGGCGGAAACCTTTTTTATGTTGGAGTTGGACTGCTTGCTGGTTGCGTTTTGATCTTTGTTTTGGCACTGTTTATCAAACTTCGAATGATTGCAATTGAAAGAGAGGCTTCTCGCTTTGCGCTTGACTTTTTGAAAGAGGTGTTGCCAGAGGAGCAAGTGGAGCTTTGTCGCAAGTTCTTGAATGATGCCAGACTTTCTTACTGGGCAGACTTCTTCAGAACACTGCTTGCGTGGACTTTTATGACAAGAAAAAACAAACTTTTTGATTAAAGGGGGATTTTATGGACTGGACTGAATGGCTATATGTAATTTCTGGTTTTTTGATTTTTGTGGTGATCATTGTTGCAATTGTTGCGCAAACAAAGGTATATTCTGCCTATGATAAATACAGCAAAAAAACATCTTCTCTTGGGCTGACTGGGCAAATGCTTGCTCAAAAATTGTGTGAGCAAAACAACCTTGCGCTCACCATAAGGTCTTGCAACGGCAAACTTTCCGACCACTATAACCCAAAAGACAAAAGCATCAACATTTCGCAAGAAAACTTCAACTCATCGTCAGTTGCTTCAATTGCAATCGTGGCGCACGAGTTTGGTCATGTAATGCAAGACCAAGAAGAATATGCACCTTTAAAAATTCGTCAATTTGCAATCAAGGTTTCATCATTTGCTTCAAAAGCGCTTCTGCCTTTTCTGATTGTCAGCATCTTGCTTTCAATCTTTATAGGCTACGTTGGAACAATCATGCTTTTTGTGGTGGTTGTGGTCTACGGCCTTTCACTTTTCGTCAACCTTGTCACACTTCCTGTTGAGATTGATGCGTCAAACAGGGCAAAGGCCATGCTGGGCGAAATGATAACAGGCGAGGAAGAACAAAAAGGCGTCAAAAAAATGCTTAGTGCCGCGGCAATGACCTATGTTGCTTCAATGCTTGTTTCACTTGTCTATTTCTTAAGGTTTTTATCTCTTTTCTTAATGAGCCGTCGAGATTAAAAAATCAATCATAGCTATCAAAAAAATGATTTTTTGTTTCAATAACACAAAAAGTTATCCACAAAAGTGGTTTTCAAAAAGCACTTTAAAAAGTTTTTGTAACTAATTTTGGATTAAGTCTTGACAAAATTGCGGTGGGGTGTATAATAGGAAGTATCATTGATTGCAAGGGAAAAGTTTTCCACAAAACTTTCCACAAGGAGAAGAAAATGGAATTTGATGTTGTAGAGAGAGGATTTGGCGAAAAGAGAAAATATTATTTCAAAGGCTCTGACGGCAAAATTTATGGTGAAGGTTATGATTATGCATATAACTTCCATGAAGGTTTTGCTGCGGTGAAGAAAGGTGGCAAATGGTATTTCGTAGACAAAGACTTCAATCCACATGGTGAAGTTTATGATGATGCTAATGACTTCAGCGAAGGTTTTGCTGTTGTAAGAAAAGGCTACGAATATTTTTTTGTTGACAGTAAAGATTTCAAATTGCATGGCCAAGGCTATGATGTTGCACGTGGTTTCAGCGAGGGTTTTGCTAGAGTGAGACGAGGTTACACTTGCTATTTTGTTGACAAAGACTTCAATCATTATGGAGAATATGATACAGTATGGGATTTCAATGGAGGTTTTGCTGTAGTAGAAAAAGATGGTCATAGATATCAAATAAATCGATACTTTGAGAAAGTGCCTGGAAGTGACCAGATATTGACAGAAGATGATTATATTGAAAGTATTGAAAATGATGATACTATGCTCAGGATACCCGCTATTCCAGCATTTTTCTTCTCTAAAAGTTTTGTAAAAAAACTCAAAGGAGTGGTGTATAAACATTTTAACGAGGAGATTAAGAAATTTGATGGTAGTAAAGATACAACTGATTCACTTGCGAAAATGATGGAGGCTATAAACAAAATCATATGCTATAAGCAAGCATTGTATAAGCAAGCATTGCGTAAACAAAAATTGTATAATTATGGGGGAGATGATAAGGTAGCAAAAAAAGCACGAAAAAATGCACTAAAAGAACATTTAAACGAGCTATTTTTAAAGGATGATGACGATGGAAAAGCTGAATAAAAAGAGGGAAGAGCTTAAGCAAAGTTTGCGTGACCTTAACGATTTATATTTTGGCGTTGATATGTAAAGACTAAGAAAAAGTAGAAAAAAAAGACTGCAAAAGCAGTCTTTTTTTGATAAAAATAAAAAATCCACAAGTTTGTGGATTTTTTTACATTTCAATAAGTGTTTCTGGTGGCTTTTTGTCAAGTTCTTTTAATGCTCGAGCTTGGGCTTCTGTCATAACTAAATTGTTGCTGAGTTGTTTCTTGTTAAAAGCATTCACAAAGGCTTTTGTTTTTTCATCAGCTAAGTCTTTTATTACTATTTTTCTGCGATTTTTCATGATAAAACTCCTTTTGCTGATAATATTTTATCATGTAATATATGATTAGTCAACACAAAATTTTAGTTAAATTTGATTTTTTCGCCAACATACTCGCAAATTTTGTCGATTGGCATTCTGATTTGCTGCATAGTGTCTCTGTCTCTGATTGTCACCGTGTTATTCTCAAGTGTGTCAAAGTCGACTGTCACAGAGAAAGGTGTGCCGATTTCGTCTTGTCTGCGATAGCGTTTTCCAATTGAGCCAGCATCGTCATAGTCACACATAAATTCTTTTGACAGCATTGAGTAGACCTCTTTTGCCTTGTCTGACAAGTTCTTCTGAAGTGGAAGCACTGCCACTTTGTAAGGAGCAATCGCAGGGTGGAAATGCATAACAACTCTTGTTTCGCCATTTTCCAAAGTCTCTTCATCATAAGCCTCGCAGAGCAGTGCAAGGGTGAGTCTGTCAGCTCCGATAGAATATTCAATCACATTTGGCACAAATTTTTCGTTTGTGAATGGGTCAAGATAGAGCATGCTTTTTCCGCTATATTCTTGGTGGCGAGACAGGTCATAGTCACTTCGGTTATGGATGCCGTTAAGTTCATTCCAGCCCATTGGGAAAAGATATTGGATGTCGCAAGCAGCGCGTGCATAGTGGGCAAGTTTGTCATGGTCGTGGAAACGCAAATGACTGCTGTCAATTCCAAGATCAAGCACATATTTCATTGCCTTTTCCTTAAATTCGTTGTAGAACTTTTCGTCATCTCCATTTTTGCAGAACCATTGATGTTCCATTTGTTCAAACTCAATCGTTCTGAAAATGAAATTGCCTGGAGTGATTTCATTTCTGAAAGCCTTTCCAATTTGGGCAATTCCGAAAGGCACTTTTGCTCGGCATGAGCGCTGAACATTCAAAAAGTTGACAAATTCGCCTTGAGCAGTTTCTGGGCGAAGATAAATCTTGTTTTGACCTTCTTCAGTCACGCCTCGAGAAGTTTCAAACATAAGGTTAAATTGTCTTATTGGTGTCCAATCAAAGTTTCCGCATCTTGGGCAACAAACTCTATGCTCATTGATGTATGCCTCCATCTCTTCATTGGTCATCTTGTCAGGATTGACCTTGCCTTTTGAGTGCGCTTCAATAAGGTTGTCGGCACGGTGTCTTGTTTTGCATTTTTTGCAATCCATCTGAGGATCTGAAAAAGAGGTGGTGTGTCCGCTCGCTTCCCAAACTCTGCTGTTCATCAAGATTGCAGCGTCAAGTCCGTAGGTGTTTGGTGCCTCTTGCACAAATCTTTTCCACCAAGTGCGTTTAATGTTGTTTTTAAATTCAACGCCGACTGGGCCATAATCCCAAGTGTTGCCCATTCCGCCGTAAATTTCGCTTCCTGGGAAGATAAATCCTCGGTTTTTGCAAAGAGCGACAATTTTGTCCATAGTTGCTTTGATTTCTTTCATATTCTTCTCCTTTTTTGCGGGGCAATAAAAAAGCCCCAAACGATTTTTCGTTTAGGGGCGACTTTTCAACCGCTGTTCCACCCTAATTTATGCAAAAGATGCACCTTCATTTAAGACCTTTTCGCAAGGCAAGCGTTTCGCTCTGGGTTTTCCAAGCCCGTCACCGCAAAAATTACAACCTAAGTATAAAAGATTTTTCACATTTTGTCAATCAATTTAAACCTTTTTATTATATTCCAAACCTTATCGAAATGTGCTTCTTTTTATTTACAATATATATTATTTATTATATATTAAACAATATAATAACTTTTTTGCAAAAACACTCTTGACAGCGAGAAAAATCTGTGTTAAATTTGAAATAAGAGGAAATTATGGAAATTTATCAACAGAAAAACAATATTCGAGAACAAGCTGACAATTTTATTGAAGAGCTAAAGAACGCATTGAGTGAGGCTGAAGATAAAGACAGGGAAGGCATTGTGCAAAAATATTACGAAAAGGCATTGGCGAGTAAATATTCATACTTATGCTATGTCTTTGCAAAAGAATTTCAAGATTATCTTAACAAATTTCAAACAAGAAAACTTGGAAACATTGTGCTTAAAAGTGGCGATATTCCGCTAAATTACGAGTTTTCAAGAAATGTTTGGCTTGCTGATAAAGACGAGCATTTGCTTTTGCTTCTAGAAAGCGGAAATGATTTGTATATAAATGCTTTTATGGAGTTTGTGGAAGGTGCCAATGTTGGCATGTATCTTGAATATGTTGCAGAGACAAAAAGAGCGTGTGACAATATTGAGGCAATCAGGAAATATTATTATAGCAACGAAGATATATCTGCAAATGTCAGAGCTGTGGCAAAAAGAGGAAGCGTGTATGAAAATTTCGAAGTAATTCTTATGCTTGAAAGCACTATGACAATAGAAAATCAAAAAATGATTGCAAAACACGGAGATGTAAACGATAACATTGCAATAATTCAATGCAATCCTTATGATCTTAAAATGCATGCAAAGGTTGTTGCAAAGAAGGGCACTCCAGAAGCTTGCCACGACTTTATTTTGTCAGCAATTGATGAATATCAAGAATTTTTGATTGAAGAAGATATAGAGCCTTGCATAAGAAAAATCTTAGCTTCAAAAAACATACAGTGCATTTTCAATATTGCCATCTCGCTTGAGCCACAAAACCTTGAAGAATATGCAAAAATAATTGTTGAAAGCAAAGATTTGCTATATAACTTTTTAGCCTATGAGAATTGGCCAGACAAGAGCGAAGAGGCATTGCAAGGATTTAAAAAGGTTGTGCAAAGCTATCCTCGAAAAGAGGTGGAGCAGATAGGCATGTTCAAACTTGAATTAGACCACAAAACAATGCACGGCGTTGCAAGCAAATATTATGACAATCAAGTCAATAAAAATGATGATGGCGATGAAAACGAATAATCATTGACAAACGAAAGCGTTTTTGATATTATATAAAAAAGAGGTGCGTTATGGACGAAGAAATAATAAAAAAAATGAATGAAGAACTTATCAAAAAAACTGCAGTAAAAGTGAATGTGCTTGGTGGAACAAAATTGGACGAAGTTATAAAATTTTTGGATGAAGCCAATAAAAATGGAAAAAACATCTATGTTGTGTTTAATGAGCAAAATCTTTACTCTATGCTGGATGATGAAGACAGCTGTTATAAAAAAGTGGTTGGCATGACCAAAGCTGAATTGGAGCGAGAGTGGCAAGAAGATATGCAAAAGTTGAAAGATACCGCTGAATATGACGACACATTTTGTCACGATGTTGATGAAGCGGTAAATTATTTGTTTAAACAAGCATACAACGGAAAAAATGTTTATATTGAATTTAATACATTTAAAGGCAAAATCAGACTTTATTCAATGGTTGACACTATGAACAGCATCTATCAAAAAGTGACAGGATACACCAAAGGCGAGTATGACGCCATTCATCAAAAAGTGGATGCTTTAAAAGAAAGAAGCAAAAATCTTGTTTCTTTTGAAAAATCAGCGGATTGGTTTGGCTATATCATCGAAAGCGTGGAAGATCCATTGAGAAAAGGCAAAGATGTTGAACTTGCTATAAGAGTTATGGAGCTTCTTGATGCAGGAGACAGTGCAAGAGCGCATCAAATTATGGCTCAAGCAGATCGAGAGTATGCTTTCGCACTTACTGCCATTTTGCAATTCGCAAAAGATGGCCCAGAGTTCTATAAAGAAGAAATTGCTGGGTTGGGACTGAAACTGACAAAAGAGGAACGTGAGCTTATTGAAAGCATAGAAGCCCAAAATAACCAATATAAAAACAACGGCGAAGTAAAAGACTGAAAAGAAAGCATATCGTATTGATATGCTTTTTATGTTTAAACTCTTGAAATCTTGCCAAAACTATGATATAATCAAAACAAAGGAAGAAAAATGGAAAAAAGATTTTGCGCTTTGTATAGAGTGACAAATGATGACCTCAAATTTCTGGAAACAAATCCTGAAAAATTTTGGTGTGGTGTGAAAAAGATAGAGACTGGTGCATTTTTTGGCTGCACAGGCTTAACTTCAATCACCATACCAGATGGTGTGACCGAGATAGGAGATGGTGCATTTAAAGGTTGCACAGGCCTAACTTCAATTACCATACCAGATACAGTGGCAGAGATAGGATATGAGGCATTTTCTGATTGCATAGGCTTAACTTCAATCACCATACCAGATAGCGTGACAACAATAGAAGCGTATTCATTTTGGGGTTGCACAGGCTTAACTTCAGTCACTATTCCAGACAGTGTGACAGAGATAGGGTATGCTACATTTTCTGGTTGCACAGCTTTAACCTCAATCACCATTCCAAACGGTGTGACAGAGATAGGAGATAGGGCATTTGAAGGTTGCACAGGCTTAACTTCAATCACCATACCAGATACTGTGGCAGAGATAGGATATGAGGCATTTTATGGTTGCACAGGATTAACCTCCATAACTATTCCGTCCAATGTAACTAAGATAGGAGGTTCTGCATTTTATGGTTGCACAGACTTATGTCTTAATTTTAAAAATTTGGATAATATCAAAAACCTTTCAATTGTATTTTATGGCACAGAAATCAAATATGTTTATTTTAATGCAAATGGCGAGGCAATTTTTTCACATAAGAAAGAGCCTCAATATGAAAATTACACCAAAATTGTATTGACTGACGGGATTGTTTCAAACATCAGAAAAAACGAAGAAGGTTATTTTGAAGTTAGACTTGAAGATTTTATGTCTTCAAACTTCAGAAAAAACTTGGCGCAAGTTTCTGAGTGGAAAAAACAAGGAGAAGTCAAGTTTATTCCGCCAAAGTATACTCTAGATGTTTTTCCAGCAGACCAACTTGATAAATATTTTGTAAATAAAAACAACAAGCGTTGGGGAAAGCTGGTGGAGAGGTTGGGTTTTAGTGTGCTAAGTGGTCAAGAAAAATACAATTCTCTTACCGACCTTATGAAGATCTATTATGCTCTTGGCGGCTTTTCAGAAAATCAAGGGGAAAGCGAAAAGGCTTTTGAGTATGTCCTTAAACATGTTGCGATCAGCCATGATGAATATGACAGTTCACCACAAGCAGTTGGAGCAGAAATTCATAGAAGATTTTCTGGGCTGACTCTTCACGGCCCATACAATCCAGATTTTGCCAAGTTTTTTATGAGGTATTATCATAAAAACCCAGACTTCATGTTTTTTGATATTGATGATGGAAATGAGCGAGATTATTTATGCCAAGCTCACAACCATTTTGGCGTGATTCAACGTCTGTTTCCAAACATGGTTGTCAATGGCAACACCCAGCGAGACCTTTTGTCTCCAAAATTCGTTGCAGAGCATTGCAATATTGAAGAATATGAAGATGTTGATGAAGGCAACGAAGCGCTTGCTCTTATGGTTGGCCGATATGGCTATTCGCAAGAGCAATTTGATCAGATTCAAGAAATTTACAACGAGGCAAAAGGTCTTGATGATAAATATGTGATTCAAGCTGACAGGGCAAAAGCAAAAGACGGAATATCTTTCAGAGTTCTTGAAAAAGATGACCCTCTAGGCTTTGTGCTTGGCTACATAACAGACTGTTGTCAGTATTATGGGAATCCATCTGGTGGAGATTGTGTTGATGATGGCTATCGCAATCCAGAAGCTGGCTTTTTGGTTTTTGAAGAAGAAATCAAAGACGAAAATGGACAGCCAACAGGCGAGCATCGAATTTTGGCTCAGGCTTATGTCTGGTATGACCCAGAGACTAAAACGGTATGCTATGACAATATTGAAATTCCAGACAAAATTTTAAGGGAATTGAGGTCGGGTTCTCGTCAAGGCGAAAAGATCTCTACAGAAGCATTGATGAACTCAGTGGTTGAATCGGCAGACGCAATCATGAGCGCAATGAATAGAAAGGGAGTCAAGGTGGAGCGTGTGACCACTGGTCGAACATATAACGATTTGGCGAGCGAACTTGGAAAAAGATTTGGCAAACCTGAATCACCTCCTATTGCAAAGCATAGAGGCTACAGTGGTTATACCGACGCAGACCGTGCGCAATATCTGATAAGAACTTATGACCAGACAACAAAATGTTATGTTGCGGCTATAAAAGACGAGATTGCGAAGGCGCAAAACGATATCGGTGAAATCAGTTTGGCGATCGCGTCAAGAACTGAGAAGGTGTGAGGTGTTTATGGAAAGCATTGAAGAGATTTTGCAAGAGACAACAGAGCAGCTGAATTTATTGAAGGAAGAGCTAAACTTGCTTGAAAGAGAAAAGCAAGAGATTATAAAAGCTTATCAGAGCGCTGATGACAAAAGCCGAAAGAAAATAGAGAAGCAGATGAAGGAGAGCGAGAAGAGTTTTGAAACTCTATTAAAAGAAGTGCTTGCCCTTTCATCAAAAATTCGAAAACTTAAAAATATGTATTGTTAAATAAAAACCTGCTTTAGAGAAATGAACTTTAAAAGTTAAAAGCTTTAAAAGGCGCATTTCAAAATGCAGGTTTTTTGTTTGTGCTGTAACAAAAAGCTTGCTGTGAAGGGTTAAAAATTGATGTCAAATACAAAAAAGAGACAAGTTTTGCAAAAAATTTTTTCTTTTAAAATGTTATAAAATTGTTATTATCATATCAAAAAATGGCTTTAAAATGGCTTAAAAAGCAAACACGCGGAAATGTGTTGGCGGTCAAACCAAAAAAAGTAAAAAAAATTCAAAAAAAATTTGAAATTTTTAAAAATTTTTTGAAAAAACTGTTGACATTTAAATTGGCGTTGTGCTATTATACTCATGCTGACCCAAACGGAAGGGGCTGATGCCCTGTCAGCAATAGAACCTTGACAACTACATAACAGAGTTTTACAGAATGTAAAACGAGCAAATATTCAATTACGCTTGTTAATATA
>CALVMU010000006.1 GCA_944348085.1 uncultured Clostridia bacterium | reverse complement strand
TATTAGACTACAAAATCTAACATGTTCTCTCTTTTTTATTTGTTGTCCGTTTTAATCAAACAACATCAATTTTGCTCAGTTTTTTATTAAACACAATATTCTTTTTGTTTGATTTATTACTTAAGTTTAACAGTTGCGCCAGCTTCTTTGAGTTTAGCTTCGATTTCTTTAGCTTCGTTTGTTGGAACAGCTTCTTTGATAACTTTTGGAGCGCTTTCAACAAGAGCTTTAGCTTCACCAAGACCAAGTCCAGTGATTTCTCTTACAACTTTGATAACAGCGATTTTGTTAGCTCCGATTTCAGAAAGCTCAACATCGAATTCAGATTTTTCTTCTGCAGCAGGAGCGGCAGCGCCAGCAGCAGGAGCAGCAGCTACAGCTACAGGAGCAGCAGCGCTAACACCAAAAGTTTCTTCAAGTTCTTTTACAAGTTCGCTAACTTCAAGAACTGTCATAGATTTGATTTCTTCAACTAATTTTTTAATATCAGCCATTTTATTTTCCTCCTAAAATTTTTGTTTTGCCCTTATTTTGTAGCAATTGCATTAAGCGCAATTGCAAGCCCTTGAGCAGGGGCTGAAAGAACTCTTGCAAGAGCAGAAATTGGTCCATTGAGAGTCCCGAGTAATTTTGCGACAAGAACTTCTTTGCTTGGAAGTTTTGCCAATTCTTCAATTTCCTTGCTTTCAACGAAGTTGCCATTTAATAAACCAAATTTTACGGTCAATTTCTGAGTTTTTTCTGCAGTTTGGCAAACGATTTTTGCACCACTGACTTCGTCATCATAACTGAAAGCAACCGCGCTTGTGCCGTGAAGGTATTTTTCGGCACCATTGATTCCAAGTTCGCTAAGCGCAAGGAGCAAAAGTTTGTTTTTGTAAACTTTGTATTCTGCGCCGTTTTTCTTGAATTCTCTTCTCATTTCAGTATCTTCGGCCACAGTAAGCTTGTTATAGTCAACGAAAGTCACAGATTTTGCTTTTGAGAGCTTTTCTTTGATTTCTTCGACAATAAGTTTTTTTGCTTCTAAATTAGCGCTCATTCTTTTCCTCCTTTTTTACAGAATATTGTGTTAAAAACAAAATCTCTACGCCTCAGGAAAAAAGCGTAGAGAAAAAATTCCTTACCTATTGCTTCTTTCCTCGGCAAGCACGCAAAACTGCGTTTATGCTTAAAAACACTTGCTGTCTATGGATAAGATTTTATTTTCAAGAGCTATTATATCCAAACACCTCACATTTGTCAACCATTTTTCAAAAGTTTTTTGTAAAAAAAGGTTGAGAAATTGTCTCAACCAATTTTTTATTCGTCATCTTTTTTGTCTGATTTTTTCTTTCCCATATCTTCTTGGAAATCATCAATGATATCGTCAGCCATATCGTCAAGTTGTTCTGTATCACTTACAAGAGGTTCGTTTTTAAGCATTTCAATAAGTTCATCAAATTTTTTGTCAAGGTCTGCCTCGTCAAGGTCATCAAGATCGGCCTCTTCAGCAGGTTCTTTAACCTCTTCAGTTTCGGCTGGTTCTTCAACTTCTTCAGTTTCTTCAGCAGGTTCTGTAGCTTCTTCTTCAACCTCTTCAACATTTTCCACTGGTGGCTCTTCAAGAGTCAGCTCTTCAGCAGGTGCTTCAGTTTCTTCTACAGCTTTGCTTGGCTCTTCAGCTTGAACGGCTGGTTCTTCAACCTTTTCTTCAGCAGGAGCTTCTGCTTTTACTTCTTCTTTATTAGCATTGCTTTCGTTTTCTGCTTTAGTGATTTTGATTTCAGCATTTTCTGGCAAAACAAGAACAGTTTGAGGTCTTACCTCTTCCTCGTCTTCATCATCAATTTCTTCTTCGTCAGCAGATTCTTCAATGATTTGTGCAAGTTCGGTTTCTGTCATAAGTTTTTTGCTTCTTCTGTAAAGAGCAAGTGACACAACAATGATCATAACGCAGATCACAAGTGCTGAGAGAAGAGCAATCATAAGTGTTAAAAATTCGTTATTTGCAAATCCTCTGATAAATGAAAATGCAAGATAGAACCAAGCGATAAATGCAATAAATGGCATAACCATCAAAAGCAAAAGAGTTCCTGTTGACATTTTAAGTTTGTTTGGCTTTCTGATTGCGATTAAAACTGCAACGACTGAGAAAACCGAGAAGATAATTCCCAAAATGAATGCTGCAAGTTGAGCAGATGTGAAATTTTCCATATAAACCTCCAAGTTTGATTTCATTTTACCACAATCAAGCCAGTTTGTCAATATTGTTTTTTAATTTTTAATGCTAAATTTGCAAAATTTAGACCAATTTACTTTGAAAATCAAGCTTTTTTGGTTATACTATATTAAAAATGGAAGAAAAAACTCAAAAGAAAAGGGCTATTGACAAGAAAAGTTTGTGGCTGATAATAGGCGGAAGCCTTTTAGGCGTGGCAATCATTGTTGGTGTGGTGCTTGCTTTTTTGCTGGGCTATAACTCAAACGCGCCAGGGCAGGTCAATATTGTTAAACTGGATAAAACATATTTTTCTGTTAATTCAAATAATAATTATAGAGGCTATCGATTTGTTTTTGCCTCAAATGGAGAAGAACTTGTCTTTGAAAGCGAAGACAATGTGATAATTTTGGAAGACCTTGAAGGCTTGCATGCTGGCACAACTTATCAAATAAGGGCTTGCTATCTTGGCGAAACAGAAAGCGCAAACAGCGACTATAGCCAGGCGGTGAGCTGGACATGTTATTTCAGGCTTGAAACGCCAGTGCTTTCTTATGATGACAGCGGACTTCTTTCTTGGAATGCGGTTGAAAATGCCGATTACTACAATTTGCAAATCATATCAGGCGCTCAAACTTTCACTTTGAATGTTACAGAAACATCTTATGACTTAAACAATATTGATGGCGGACAGTTAAAAATTTTTCTTTCAGCAAGGTCAAACAGTCAGTATCTTGAGCAAAGCCTTCTTACAGAAGAATTTGCCATAGATTTTTATAAGTCATTTAAAGATTTTGACTCGGCAAGCATAAATTTGAATAGCAACAACTTGCTCACAGTCACAGGTTCACAACTTATCACAGAGATTGATGTTCAAATAGATGGAGTTTGGTATGTTGACAGACCGGTGTCGGCAACAAATTCAGACGGCGTTTACACTTATTATGTCTCTCTGGTTGACTTTCCTTTAAGTGAAGGTTCGGTTGTGATGGTCAGACCTTCAAATATTGACAGCTACAACAGCTATAGCGGAAGTGGAATTCAAGCTCAATTTGAATAAAAATCTGCGAAAAATTTAAAAAAATTGCAATTTTTGTTTTGTTATAGCAAAATAATGTGATAAAATTTTGTATAGGAGTTATTGACATGAGGTATGTTTACCCAGCGATTTTTGTAAAAGATGAAGACGACAGCTACAAAGTTTTGTTTCCAGACCTTGACATTTCGACTGATGGAAAAATCATGGAAGAGGCATTTTTATACGCAAAAGGATTTTTGAAGTCATATTTTGTGTATGCAGAGACTTACGACATGGACTTCAATTTGCCAACCGACTATGAAACTTGCAAAAAACAAAACGCATTTGCTGACGAAATTATGCTTATTGATGCAGAAGTCGACAAAAACGACATCAAAAACCCATCAAAATATTTTCAAAACTAACAACTTTTTAGTTGACAAAACATTTCTGTTATGATATTATCTTACTAGCACTTCCTGGAAAGGGGTGTTAGTTTTTTGTTAGGAGAAGAATTATGGCAGCACCAAAACGCAAAAATATCACACTTGCTTGCACAGAATGTCAAGAAAGAAACTATGCTACAAGCAAAAACACAACAGCAAATTCTGAAAGAATTGAAATCAAAAAATTCTGCCCAAAGTGTGGAAAAAGAACTGTTCACAAAGAAACAAAGTAATTGGGGGATTCTATGTCTAAAAAGAAAAAGTCGTCAAAAAACAAGTCAAAAGCAGTAAAAGTTGTCGCTGACATAAAAACTAGCGACGAAGTTTTGGCATCTCAAACAGAAGAGCAAACTGAAACTGCTCAAAATGACCAAGCCGAAGCTGTGGTGACTGAAACAAAAGAAGCGCCAGCTAAAGCTGAAAAAGAAGAGCAAAACAAGACTGCTGACAAGAGCAAAAAAGAATCCAAAGACAAAAATGCTAAAAACGCAAAAAACAAAAAGCCAAAGGAAAAAGGCAAATTAAAAAGAAAGACAAAAGAAACAATCTCTGAACTTAAAAAAGTCACATGGCCAACTTTTGGTGAAGTTGTAAAGAAAACAGGTGTAGTTCTTGCAGTTGTTATCATTTTTGCTGTAGTTATTTTTGGCATCGATATGCTTTTAGGATTTTTGACAGACTTTATTAGAAGATAAGGGGTTTAAAATATGGAAGAAAACAAAATTCAAGAAAATCAAATTCTAGACAACCAAGAAGGCGAAATCAAAGCTGAAGAAAATTTGCAAACAGAGCAAACTGAGGCGAAAGAGGCTCAATCTGAGAAAACTTCAGTGGAAGATATTCCAGCAAAGTGGTATGTTTTGCACACTTTCTCAGGCTATGAGAATGTTGCAAAGAAAAACCTTGAAACTGTTGTTGAAAAGTTCAATTTGCAAGACAGAATTTTTGATATCGTCATTCCTATGGAAGATGTTGTTGAAGAGAAAAATGGCAAAAAGAAACTTGTTCAAAGAAAGTCTATGCCATGCTACATCTTTGTTAAAATGAAATATGGCGACGACCTTTGGCACAATGTGACCATCACAAGAGGCATCACTGGTTTTGCTGGACCTGGAGGAAGAGCACTTCCTTTAACTGACGAAGAAGTCATCAAAATGCGTCTTGAAAAAATCAAAGTTGATGTTGACATTGAAGTTGGTGACACTATTGAAGTTGTTGACGGTGCTCTTAATGGCATGGTTGGCAAGGTTTCTGAAGTCAACACAGAAAACGGAACTCTTACAGCCGTTCTTGAAATGTTTGGAAGAGAAACTCCTGTTGAACTCGAATTTGCGCAGGTTAGAAAAGCAAATAAATAAGAAAGTCAATTTTAATATTGACTTTTTTTGTTATAAGCGATATAATTATGTTATAATCAAATTTAAGGAGATGTTTATGTCTGAGTTAACAATGGGTGATATATACAATAAAGATGCTATACCTGATGTAGCTGTGTTTTTATTGCAATCAAAATACGGACCTGTGGGGGATGTTTATCAAAACGCTTTTATGATTTATCAAAGACTGAATAATATTTTTGTAACCGATGATAATGTTGGAAAATATTATGTTTCAGTTTTTAAAAAACTTAATGGGATGGAGGATGTTTGTGTGCTTAATTTGCTGAATCCAACTAGAGAAAATGAGAACACCTTGGAAATCATTTGCACAAATCCTCAAACAGACAAAATCTATTACGGCGCAACAAATGCTCGAAAAGGAGATTTGATGTCTGCTGAGATGTTGGAAAGCAGAAAGGTTGATGAAGAGAGAGTTATAAAATTATATAGCACTTTGCTGAATGCTACAATTTACAAAGAAGATGAACAAAAATAGCAAAAATGCTTGACAAGGGCAGGCTATATATGTATAATAAGAACGTTAAAACAAAAGTTTTAGCGTTTTTTTGTGGGAGATGGGAACTGCAACCCGTCAATCTACACCACATAAATTAAGGAGGAAAAATGGCAGAAAAGAAAGTTGCAGCAATGGTTAAACTCCAATTGCCTGCAGGTAAAGCCACACCAGGACCACCAGTTGGTTCTACACTTGGACCTCACGGTATCAACATCGCTGGTTTTACCAAAGAATTTAACGAGAAGACCGCTTCTCAAGCTGGACTTGTTATTCCAGTTGTGATCACTATCTATGCAGATAGGTCATTCAGTTTTGTGCTTAAGACACCACCAGCAGCCGTATTGATCAAAAAGGCTATTGGTCTTGATAAAGGTTCTGCAGCACCAAACAAAACAAAAGTCGGAACAATCACAAAAGCTCAAATCAGACAAATTGCAGAAACAAAAATGCCTGACCTTAATTGCACAACAATCGAGTCAGCAATGAGCATGATTGAAGGCGCCGCAAGAAGCATGGGCGTTACTGTTGTTGACTAAGGAGGGCAATTATGAAAGTAGGAAAGAGATATGCTGAAGCTTCAAAAGCAGTAAAGCAAAAATCTTTTGATGTAAACGGAGCTTTTGACGCACTTCTTAGCTTGCCAAAGGCTAAGTTTGACGAAACTGTTGAACTTCACGTAAGACTTGGCGTTGACGGAAGAAACGCTGATCAACAAGTTCGTGGCACTTGCATTCTTCCAAACGGAACAGGCAAAAGCTTGAAAGTTTTGGTTATTGCAAAGGGTGACAAGGCTGACGCAGCTGCAAAGGCTGGAGCGGACTATGTTGGCGCAGAAGAAATTGTTGCAAAAATTCAAGGCGGATGGCTTGATTTTGACGTCTGCATCACAACACCTGACATGATGGGCGTTGTCGGAAGAGTTGCAAGAGTTTTGGGACCTAAAGGTTTGATGCCAAACCCAAAGAGCGGAACTGTTACAATGGACGTTGTAAAGGCTATCAACGATGCTAAAGCCGGAAAAGTTGAATACAGACTTGACAAAGGCAACAATGTTCATGTTATTATTGGAAAGGTTAGCTTTGGAAAAGAAAAGCTTATCGAAAACTTCAACACAGTTATCGAAGCTCTTACAAAAGCAAAACCAGCTGCTGCAAAGGGTGTTTATTTCAAAAATGTTGCAATCGCTTCAACAATGAGCCCAGGCATCAAGGTTACAATCACAGCTTAAAATAAAAATTCAAAAAGCTGTCAAAGCAAATTACTTTGGCAGTTTTTTATTGGATAAATGTGTCAAAAAAGGCTTTTTAATGCTAAAAAGTTTATAATTTTTAGTCAGACATATTGACAAAGCTAAGCAAAACAGCAATAATAGTATTGCAAAAAAATTTCAATCATATATTTTCAAAGGAGAGAGATATGAATTTTAAAGTTACTGAATTTGAAGGAAAATATTATTACACAACAGACAATGGCAAGCGTTATGGCGAAGGATATGAATTTGCCAGACCTTTCAGCGAAGGCTATGCCGCAGTTGTCAAAAACGGCAAGTGGTTTTTTGTAGATAAAAACTTTGTTCTTTGTGCCGAATCGCACAGAGTGCCTTACGATTTCTACCAGCCAGAAGAAAAAAGTTTGGTTTTTCAAGAAGACGGATTTGATTGGGCTTATGATTTCCATGAAGGCTTTGCGGTAGTTGTTAAGAATAATAGATACTATTTTTTGGGCAAAGACTTTAAAATCTATGGCGAAGGATTTGAAGAAGCTTATGATTTTAGTAATGGCTATGCTAGAGTAAAAAAAGATGACAAATGGTTTTTTGTTGACAAAAACTTCAATATTCAAGGCGAAGGCTATGACAATATAAAAGTTATGGAAAACGGCAAGTATTTGGTGCAAAACGGCATGTCAGTGTTCGGGCTAAACAAAAATTTAGATATTTTTGAAAATGGTCAAGATTATATCGACATCGCTTTAGCAAATCCTTTCAGAATTAAACAATTTCCTGTTGAAATATTTTCTGATGAATTTGTAAATGGCCTTATATTCTTTTTGCGTAGACATTTTGAGGACTTGGTTGAGCAGTTGCGTGAAAACGGCGACTTGGAGGCATTCAAACAATTGCAGCAACAGATTGATGAAGTTGTCAAAAGTATAAAAAACAAAAGAATGCAGTTTGGTGACCAAAAGAAGAGAAAAGAAGAAGGGCTCAAAAAACTTAGAGATATGTTTCACCCTTCAAAAGATGAAAACAAAAAGAAAAACGAAAACAATGGCGACAACAATGATGACGAGAATAATGATGATGACGAAAAGCCTGAGTAATGTAAAAATAAAAAGTTATAACAAAGTTTAAAGTCCAGCGACCTGTATTTTAGCGGTGAAAAAACAAAAATAATTAGCAAGGCAGAGAGCTCTGCTTTTTTATTTATCAAAATCTATAAAACTTATTATTTTATATATAAAATCAGAACAAAGTGTAGAATTTATTTTGCAAAATCAGTCTTTTTTTACTGTCATATCGTGCTATAATTTGATTGTAAAGGAGAGGAAAAATGAACAATGTTCAAAGAGTTATCAAAGAAATTCGAAAAAATCATCATCTGACACAAAAACAATTTGCAAAAAGATTTTTCATTTCAGAAAAAACTGTAAGCAACTATGAAAATGGATTGAGAACTCCTGACATAGAGTTTTTGGCAAGGCTTAGCAAAGAGTTTCACATTTCATTAGACTATTTTGTTGAAAAAGGTGAAGAAGAGAGCAACACAAGCGATTTGATTGTTTCTGCAAGAAATCATAAATTGGCAATTTTTGATGCAAAACAAGGGGTGTATTTAACGCAACATATCTATGATTCCATTTATCTTTCACCTTGTGGCAAGCACATTGTCAGCAAAAATGACGGATATAATGCTCTTGTTGACAACAGAGGGAATGTTAAAGAATTTGCTGACTACAACTTTGTCTATAAAATGAGTTTTGAAAATGAGGTTGTGCCAGTTGAATGCAAAAAAGACAAAAAAATGTATTTAATTGATGAAGAAGGCAACAAAAGAAGTGTGGGTTTTGATGATATTTATCCTGCAAACTCAAATTTCAATTTAGGCCTTTATGTTGGCAGAAATTATGCAGATGATGCAAAACATGAGGTAAAAGAATTGCGTCTTCTATATAAAAACGGAAAAATTTTGCCTTATTCTCTTGAGAAAACTGGGGATGGACTTTTCATAAAAGAAGCCATCACAATTGAGAAAACGCTTGAGCTGATTGATAAATATGGAACATCAATTTTATTGTTTGTTCCAAGAGATGTTTTCAAATTGAAAGAAAATTATTTGAAAATAGTAAACCATATCACAAGCAAAGACTTTGCAGATAAAAACAAAAATTCAGAAGTTGCAATAAATTTTGCTCTGCAAACGCTGACAGATATCGCCAAAAAAGTCAAGGCTGAGGGCGGAGCTATCAGTGAAGAGGAAGCTTTGCCTGAAGAAAATTTCAATTGGCGAAAAAACAAATTAAGCAGAGAATATTTGAAAAAAGAAATTTTGAAATTGTATAAAGCAGTTTCATTGATTTAGGAGAGAATATGGCTGAGTTTAATTTTGTAAAAATCACAGAAAACGAGATTCCAAATCTTGACAAAAATTGTGGATTTGTTTTAAAGTTTTCAGCGCCAGAATATGATAAGGCAAAAAAAGAAGTCAAAATCGCAAAATACTTTTTGTTTGGCGATAAGTATAGGCGCATGTATAACATTTTGTTTGGCAGTGACCCACAAGCTAGTCACGAAGACCGAAATGCAATAGGTTTGCAAGGCAATATAGCGCAATATTTGTTTAGATATAAACAAGTTATAGACAAAATGACAGACAAACCTTCTTTGGCTTTTATCAACTATTCATCATATAAAATTGATAAAAAAGCATTTAAGGACTATCATATCTCTGAAAATGGTCAAGTTGAAAATTATTATCAGCCTTTTGTGACCAAAGTTCAAGATAATGTTATGCAATTTTTAGAAAACCTTATCGAAAAAAGAACAAATCCAAACACCGCAAGCAACAATATAATCATTTTTATTTTCCAATTTGACAAACTTGGACTTGATTTGAGCAGGTTTATAAAAGTTTTGACTCAAGCTGCTTCAAGACATATCTATTTTGTGATAGACATCAGCGACGAAAAAGCATTCCGCTCCAACGCCAACAAAATTGATCTAGAGTTTTTTGATACTTACTTTCCAATTCGATTTGAAAATGGAGCGCCAATCGGAGAAATAAAAAAATATTTGTATCAGTTTGATGTAGACCGCTTTGACATCACATACTAATCACATAAAATCAAAAAGACTGCAAAAGCGGTCTTTTTTTATGCACAAAAAGTTATCCACAAAAGTGCTTTTCAAAAAGCACTTTAAAAAAGTTTTTGTAACTAATTTTGGATTAAGTCTTGACAAAATTGCGGGGGGGGTATAATAGAAGTATCATTGATTGCAAGGGAAAAGTTTTCCACAAAACTTTTCCACAAGAGGAGGGGAAATGAGAAAGCGGGAAGGAATTTTAACAAATGTAACTGAAAGAAATTTAAAAAAGCTTAAAAAAAATCCGGAAGCATTTTGGAAAGGGGTAACAGAGATAGGAGATAAAGCATTTGATTATTGCAGAGGATTAACTTCAATCACAATTCCATCTAGTGTGACCAAGATAGGAGATAGGGCATTTATTGGTTGCATAGGCTTAACCTCAATAACCATCCCAGACAGTGTGACCAAGATAGGAGATAGGGCATTTTCTTTTTGCACAGGTTTAACTTCAATAACCATCCCAAACAGTGTAACAGAGATAGGATATGAGGCATTTTATTATTGCACAGGTTTAACTTCAATAACCATCCCAAACAGTGTAACAGAGATAAGAAATAGGGCATTTGAAGATTGCACAAGCTTAACTTCAATCACAATTCCAGACAGTGTGACCAAGATAGGAGATTGGGCATTTGTTGGTTGCAGAGGATTAACTTCAATCACAATTCCATCTAGTGTGACACGGATAGGATATGATGCATTTGAATATTGCAGAGGATTAACTTCAATCACAATTCCAGACAGTGTGACCAAGATAGGAGATTTTGCATTTTATAATTGCAAAGGTTTACAAGAAATAATTGTATCAGCTAGCGTTAAAGATCGTGTAAAAGAAGCTATTGAGTTCTTTAATAAAGGTCGTTGGATAGAGGTAGAGACAGAAGAAATAAAACCTGACGAATATTATCTTGATCTTGTCAAAAAATCACCTATGACGATTGATCTTTTCCCAGTAGAGAAATTTTCAGAAGCTTTTGTTTTAAAACTTAAAAAAGCGATTTATCAACAATTTGAAGCAGAGATTGAAAAAATTGATGTAGAAAATAAAACGCAATATAATGCCATTGTGCAAAAAATGGAGCATGTAAAAGCAACACTACATGATAAGCAGGAAAAATATAAACAAAAGCAGGAAAAATATAAACAAAAGCAGGAGAAATATAAACAATATAAGAAGGAAGAGGAAAGAAGGAATAAGATAAAAGAAACACAAAAAAATGAATTGAAAGATCGTTTGAACGAATTATTTCCAGAGGAGGATGACGATGGAAAAGATGAATAAAAAGAGGGAAGAGCTTAAGCAAAGTTTGCGTGACCTTAACGATTTATATTTTGGCGTTGACAATGTAAAGACTAAGAAAAAGTAGAAAAAAGACTGCAAAGGCGGTCTTTTTTGATATTTATAAAGCTTTTGAAGATAATAAAAGCATGAAGGATGTTTTATTGTTTTTGAGTGCTTTTATTCCAATGTATGTGCTGATTCTTTTGAAAGAGATTGTTGAAATTGTCAATGACAACCTGACTTTCAATGTGATCAACACGCTTGTTTTTGTTTTGCTTTTGCTTCTTATTTTTCTTGGGCTTTTGGGCTTGTGGCTTGAAATTCATAAATCTGACAACAAATCGGTTGATGTTGTCATTTTAGAGGCAGAAAACATAACAGATCGGCACTTTTTGGGTTATTTTTCGCTTTTTGTGCTTTTTGCAATCACCTTTGACCTTTCACGCGTTTCGATGTTTGTTGTGTTTGTGATAATTCTGATCATGATCGGAATTGTTTATGTCAAAAACAAGCTGTTCTATATCAATCCTTTTTTAAACATTTTGGGCTTTAACTTTTACAAAATCAAATATAGGCAAGGAGAAGAGCTGAAATGCACCAAAATTTTTTATAGAGGCGCGCTTTTGATAAACAAAAACTATTGCATTAAAGTCAAAGATGAAAATTTTAGTTTTGTTGATAGCAAGAAAAAAACGCATTAAAATTTAATGCGTTTTTTGGTTTATTTAACTCTCTGGCGTTTTCTAAGTCTGATTGTGATGATGATAATGATGATAAGCACTATCACAGCAATCACAATTGCAATGATTGAGAACACATTGAGCGGTTCGGTTCGGTAAACCTTGTAAGAATAGAGAAGGTTTCCGCTTGCCGAGTAAACTTGAATATACCAAGTGCCTGTCGTGTTGATTTCAAAAGTTGCAACTTCGCCATAGCTTGAAAGTGTGCTTGAGTTAAATTGATATGTGTTTTGACCCACAACAATATAGCTGTCACCGATTGCGTTGTAGAAGTTTTGAACATTGAGCGTAACAGTTATTGTGCCAGATGTGCTTCCGCCTTCAGCCACAGAAATTGTGAGAGGAGGAGTTGCGCTGTTGATCCAAACATCAAATGTAAAGTCTTCTTGCAAGATTGAGCTGAGCGCGCTTTGATTTGAAGAGATTGTGATTTGATATCTTCCAGCACCTGTTTGCTCGTCACCAAAGCTTAAAACAAACTCAGACAGATAGCGAGAACCGTCGATAACAATTGTGTCAAAGTCAGTGAGGTCCATCAAACTTTGTGTTATGTCAACGCCATCTCTGACTATGCTCTTGACATAATAGTTTTGATAATTTGCAAATGAATAAGCATATCGAGATTCTTCAGAATTGATGATTGTAAAATTGTATTCGTTTTGTCTGATTGCCATTCCATTTTCACGAGAAATTGCACTGAATGATATTGAGTAGTAGCCTGGGTCTGAGAAGGTGTAGCTTGTTGCGTTAGGGTTTGAAATTGTCATTGTTTGACCATTTCTTCTGACAGTGATTGTTGGGTAGCCTTGGAAATAATTTGAAATGTTGTAAAGGTTGATTGTGACTGGGTGGTTATAAACTGCTCGTTGAACCTTTTCGCCAACATAAGTTTCTGTGATTGGCTGACCGCTTTCATCAACTTCGCCGGTGTCCACTTCATAAGAGATGAAGAATGGCACTTCGCTTATAAATGTCACAGTCAGATAAGAATTGTTGCCAAACATGTGTGTGTTTGCAGGTTCGCATGAGTCTTCAAAATAGATTCTGTAGCTGCCTGCTCTGTCAAGATAGAAATAGCTTAATTCGCTTGTAGAAGAATAGGTTGCAACATCAATTGCCATGTAGCTTCCGTTTACATATTTTTCAACGCGCACATTAACTCTGTTTTGTGAAATTCCGTAATAAGATCTGAAGTTGATTTTCAATCTATCAAAATTGGTTTCTGCTTCAGTTGCGTAAACACTTAGTGAGTTGCCTTCAATTTGAGCAAGTGAACCAGTCGAATCTTCATAACTGAGAGTTGTGACAAAGTTTGTGCTTGGTGCAATATAGATGATTGCAAAGTAGCCAGAAGATGTGGTGCAGTTGTAGCTGTATTCTTCAACATAAACTCCGTCTGCAACAGAATATTGAGCGGTGATGCTGTAAGTAAGTCCCAGCTCTTCGTCTTCATTCCAAGCAATGTTGACGCGAGAGTTGTCGTCATAGCTTACGCCAACGATGTAAGTCGATTCAAAAGTTCTGCCACTGCTGTTTGTATAGAGAATTTCTGATTTTTCAACTTCCACGCCGTCTACAGTGATGTGGTAGTAAATTGTTGAAGAATCAAGAATTTCAAGATAGAAGAGTTTGCACATGTTTGTGAAGAAGTTTTCTTCTGAGAACTGTCCGTCATCATATTTGACAAGAATTGTGTATTGTCCAGGCCCTGAGAATTGATAACCTTCATAATATTCGTTTAGATTTATCCAATCGTTGTTGGCCTCGTCATAGAGATAAACGCTGTAGCCCAAAGTGCTGAATTGATTGAAGGTGTCGTTTGAAGAAACCAAAGCTTGACCGTCTGTAAATGAAAGAGTAACATTTTGTGAATAGGTGGTAAAGCTGAGAGCGTTTGCAGTCAAAAGTTGTCCACGGAATGAGACCGATTGACCTGGCATTGTTATGCCATCAGTAAGGACTTCACCATTTCTATCACGCATTTGCAGATAGTTGTGATTGATGTTTGCCGTGTTTCTTGTTTCAGAATATTCAGGAAGAGCGTTGTAAAGTTTCAGATAAACTGTTCTTAAAGGCTCTTCTGCATGTTCGTCATCTTCTGCGTCATAGATTGAAATGCGATAAACATCATTGTAAGTTACTGCACTTGAAGTGAAGGTCATTGAGCGAATATAGTTTGATGTTGATTCTGTAAAGCCGTCATAAGGTTGCCAAGCGTTGTTGATATAAGCCTCAATAACTGATCCATAGAGCTGAGTGTTGTAAGAGAAGGTGAGTGACTGGTCTGCAAGATAAAGAGTGTCGTTTCCGCCTTGCTCGATTGTGTAAACATAGTTGCCACCAGTTATTTCGTTGAAAGAAGGCTCGTTTGCAATTTGAATGATTGTAATTTCGTTTCCAAAGTTGTCTGTGATGTTGTATCTGATTTTGGTGTTTGAACCAATATTGACAGTGATTCGAAGAATATCACTTGATGCACTTGAAATTGTGCTGATTGTGATGTTTCCATCAACTGAAGTTGAAGGGGTCCAAGTGCCATAGCTTGCTTCTGTCTGTGAAGAAGCAAACAGAGGGGATGTTTGCCAATTTCCATTTACAAATTGATAAACTTCAATTGAAACAGGATAAACATGTCCGATTGTGGTTGAAGCAACTTGGGCTGATGTTGGAACTGTGATTTCAAGAATTGCTTGATTTTCGTTGCCACTGATGGTGTTTGTGATAAGGTTTGCGTTCATGATTGTCATATAGACGCGATGGGTTTGTCCGCTTAGGCTGTCTCCAAACACCATTGAATGTTTTGATGAAGATGAAGCAATTGATGCTGGGAAGACTTGGCTGAGGTTTACTGCACTGAGCACTTTTTGCCCATTTAATTCTGAAACTTGATAGATTTGGTTGTCAGAAAGGGCAGGTGAGAGCATGTAGTGGGAAGTTGCGCCATCGTTTAAGGTTACACTATAAAATCCCCAAGGATTGTTTTGATAGTCAAGGCTTGTTATGCTCATGCCAGTGCCTGAATAGAAGTTTGCGCCTTGCAAGATTTGTGCGTCTGCTACTATAGTGGTCAAGGTGTTGTCACTGCTTGATAAACGCTCAAAAGTCATGGCATTATTCAAGTTTTCAGAGTCAATGTAGTTGACAAGATAGGTCACCATATTGCCAGCGGCATCAATTTCAACAATTTCATAAACGCCATAGCCTTCAGGTGCGCTAGGAGGGTTGTTGTCGTATTGAATAAACGCTGAAGGAACGAAGGTGTCTTTTGTTGTTGCTGAAACAAAGCTTTGAAGATAATTGTCTGTCTCGTTGTCTGTCTCGCCAATGCTTCTGTAATAAACTTCTTGTGTGCCGTTAAAGGTTGCAGAAGAAAGGGTGTTATTCAGTGTTGTTGTAAAGAAATCTCCTGTCACAGTAAAGGCAAAACCGCGATAGTTGCCAGCGCTTGGAGTGTAAGAGTAAGCTACAGCTTTTGAGTCAGAGCCATTGGTTGAGCTTTCCGAGAAGGTGTAGTTTTCTCGAGCATTTGCCCAAAGGTAAGCATTGTCAAGTTGCCCACCAGTTGATTTTGCATAGTTTGAAATCAAAGTTTTCAAGTTTTCAGTTGGAGCAGTTGTGTCAAAGCGCACAATGATTTGAAGTTGATCGTAGTAACGAGTGTCATGACCTTCAAACTGCATCGTTACAGTAAGGTAAGCGCCAGCTTCCGTGATCTGGCTTTCTGTCAAATCAATATTGAAAGAGCGTGTGTTTGTGCCTGAAATATTGAAACTTGTAATAGCAGTTCCTGTCGCATCGCTTGCAGAAGAGTGGTAGTTAACGGCAATGGCACTTTCATCAATTTTAGCCAAATATTCGCTCGTTGGCACTTCCCACTCAAATCTAAGGCTGTTTGAATTTGTATAGTAGGTCATTGTTGTCACGCCATTTGAAGTTTGAGGAGGTGTCACTTCAGTCAAAATCTCACCAGTTGAGGCATTGATGACTTCTGCCTCTGGCGCTTGCGAAGTGATTTCAAAGGCAAATCTATAGAAGCGACGGAAACTTGAGCTTGCCGCTTGATTGCTTGCTTGATAGAGGGTTACAATGTATCTTCCAGCTTGATAGAATGGACCTGCTTCTTCTTGGTCACTTACGGTTGGGAAGCCGCCGTCGTCCACGCCGTCCATCGAAGCGTTGTAGAACACAAGGTATCCGTTGTTTGTTGTGCCATTTGTTGAATAGTACTGTGTTTGTCCGTTTGTTTCTGTAAATTCAACAACTGCCAAAACTTCATAAGGAGTGATTGAGGCGCTGTTTAAGTAGTCAACAGCATCGTCATAGCTCTCAAATGTTTCTACAGGAATGTTTTCAACATAGACGATGTATGAAGAAGGATTCTCAAGATTGCTTTGTGGCTCAATATAAGCATTTCCATAGTAAGAAAGATTGTTGTTTTCTTCCACTGAGAAAGAGTTGTCTGTGTAGTTGTCTTTCTCATTGGCGCCATGATAATCAGCTTTGGTAGTATATTTATATTGTGGAATATTCAAACTCATAGGAAGTTTGCTTCCTTCAACCGAAATGGTTGGGATTTGATTTTCTTGTCCTGCAGTCCATTCGCCGTTGTAGAAGCTGTCACTCACATTTCCCTTGTTGTCAAATGGGAAAGATACTTGAATTGAAGATTGCTCAGCACCGCTATACATGCTTAATACAATTTCGCCACCGACCAAACTTTCATACCAGCTTTTTGAAGTCGATGTTCCATCTTCTGAATTTTCAGTCACAGGTTCAATAGGTGTGATAAGGTTGTATGGATCAATGTCGATCGTTATTGTTCTTTCATAATAATCATAGACATTTTCATCATTTTGTGTTTGATAAGTTCTGGTTATCACATATCTTCCAGCAAGTGGATAATCGCTTGTGCCAAGCGCAATTTGGAATGTTTGCTGCTTGCCAGTCTCACCAGACGGTGTTTGATTAATGTCGAAAACTGTTATTGACGATGACGGATTTGCCATATCAATGTCATAATAAGCCACATTTCCAGATTCTATCACTGGCTTATACTCATAATGTTTCAAGGTTATAAGAGCAACAGTTGAGCCGTCAGATGCAAAAGGCACATAAGAAAGATTGATTGAAGCATCGTTTGTGATAGGTGAGTAGTAAGCGTATCGATAAGTGAGACCTGACAAGGTGTTAAAGGTTTCATTTTGGATTTTGTCAAGCTTTCCAGTCCCGTCTTTATAGAATTCTCCCGTCAAAGAGAAACCTGCTTGAGTGAGAATATTGCCTTCTTCATCTGTGATGAAAAGTCTTGAAGAGTCAGATGTGACTGTCACCGATAAGATTGCACTTGGGAAAGATTGCAAACTGCTGAGTGCATTTCCTCCACTTCGAGTGTTTGATGCGTCACGCACCAAAAATTGATAAGTTCCTTCATTTGCTACGCCGTCATCCGACATCAGCTCAAGAGTAAAGCTGTTGCCTGATTGAAGGGTGAAATTGTCAGAGCCAGCGTCTTTTACTGCAAAATTGTCGTCAATTTCAATAACAAGATAGTTGCTTGCATAAGGCAAACCAGTGTCAACATATCCAAAGCTTGAAAGCTGTGAAAGGTATCTGATGTTGGAGTTTGTCGCCACGTTGGTATAAGTTGTCAAAGTGTTTTCTAAAGCTTCACGAGCAACTTTGGAATCAACTATTAAGTTTGCATATTCGTAAGGGGTGATATCTTTAAAAGTGCTTTCAGTTGAGTTTTGCAAAATGATGCCTTTATAGTCGCCCCAGTTGATTGAAACGGTTGCATCGCTGACAGCAATCACATCTGACGCTGACAGGATTTCAAGACTGGTTGTGTCAGCCTCTGTGATCTTAATAAAGCGAGGCTCGGTGTTGTCAAGCACAAAGATGTCATAGCCAACATTTCCTGCAATGTCATACACTTCGATAAGATAAAGTCCAGCATCGGTTTTAACGCTTGTGCCTGCAATTGTGCTGAGTCCGTAAGCATTTGTTGAAATAGGGCTCCAAGCAGAGCTATTTGCAAAGTCAATTTTGTAAGAAACTGGCACAACGCCAATTGTCAGAAGTTGGTTGAGTAAAAGTTGCAAATTTGATGTTATGTTTTTATTGTTGTAATAGTCAATTGCTTTAAGTGGGAAATATTTCACATAGCCACGGGTTGTTGCACCACTCGCTTTTTCGTTCCAAGCAAAAGCGAAAGGTGAGTTTGTTGTAGGCTCTGTTATGTCTCTGCCCAGCGAATAGCTTCCGTCTGAGCCTTCTTCAGCAAGACGAGGAGAGGCAAAGGAAATTTCATCTGTGTCAATTGTGAAGGTGTAAGAGTTGTTGCTTGTCATTGTTGAGCGATAGCTGATTGTAAATCTTCTGTTGGCATTTGCGCTTTCGCTGTCGATATGAACAGCCTCTTTTCCGATGTGAGCGCTAGGGGCTTTCTCTCCGTCTAATGATGAATAATATGTATAAGTTGAGCTGTCAAAGTTTTGCAATGATGCAAATTCAATTGTTTGAGATTGCTTTGTCACATAGTTATAAATGTTCACCTCAATTGTTACATCGGCGTTGTATGGGCTGTCAGTTGATTCATTGATAAGATAAACTGACTTGTTTGTATATCTTGTGGTTGAGAAATTGTTGCCATTTGCATCCACAACAGTCACAGCAGGTGTTTCGTTTGTGATTTGGAAATAGAAGATTTGATAGTGATAGTAAGCGCTTTGTTGCACGCCACCTTCGCCAAGATAGCTGTCAAATTGATATTGAATGATATAAACATAAGTGCCAGGTGTGTTTTGATTTTCATTTGTAAAGGCTGAAGATGAAGCCAAAGTCAATGAGGTTCCACTTCCGCTAACAGAGAAGATCCAGCTTGCTGCATTCTCATTTCCTGTGCCAGTGCCTGTTTTAAGGTTTACATTTGACAAAAATCTGATAGGCACTTGGTTTGTTGTTACTGGTGATGGTGCGTTATCTTTTTTTAAGAAAGCTTGAACTGCTGATTGTAAATTGTTAGTGCCATTTCTGATAACATATTGACTTGAACTATGTTGGGTAGGGGCACTTCCATCAGCCATAAACAAAGCGGTGATATCTGCTGACTGCTCAAAAGTTGTTTTGTCCTCTGAAATTGTTTTCAGTTCTCTTGATTGGCGCTGGTTTGTGGCAGAGTCGACAGGTTCGTTGAAGTTGGTATACATGGTTTGGTAGCCATAGATATAAAGTCTTTGTGCCTTGTTGTATTGGATGAGTGATGAATCAGATTGAAGCTGGTCAAAAGGAAGCTCAAAAATTTCATTGCTGTCTTCAACGCGATAGAGATATTCAAATGAAATGTCGTAACTGCCAAGTTCGTTGAAAGTTATGTATGCCTCCTTGCTTTCATCATCATAGCCAGTCATAATATACTCTTCGCCTTCACTGACAAGGTCTCCGTTTGAATCTTTGATGTTAAAACCATTTCCGTTATATTCCACTTTGCGATAGAAACTGTTTTGATTATAGTCGGTGAAGTTTACAGTGATTTGATAAACATAAGGGTTATAGGAGAATTTTGGAAGAGAAGTGGAGGTGTAGTTGTAGTAATAGAACATTGAATAACCGCTGTTGTTTGTCAAGGCCACATTTTCTGTGTTTAACATTGTTGCGTTTTGAAGACCGGTTGTTGAGTTAAAGTAGGTGCTTGAGTTGAAAATCATAAAGGTATATTCAATTTGAACTGTGTCAGATGAGTCAGTCGCGTAAGTCAGCCCGCCATCATATGTATACCATCTTGTCATAGGAATCACAAGGGTGTATAAACCTTCTTCTAATGTTATGATTTTTTGCTGATTTTGAGTATCAACAGAAAATGTTGGACCAATTTTAAAGTTTACATTCAGTTTTTGAGGTGGCACTGAAAGACCATCGACTGGGAAAGCGTTTGTATGAGGACTTGCAAAATTTTCAATAGAGGTGGTCCCCAACAGGTTTGCTTGATTTGTATAGTCTTGCTGATTTGTCACATCTTTGTAAAGAGAAAGGGCGTTTGTAAAGTTGAAGTAATAGTATTCTGTGTCTGAAATTTTGTAAGAGTAATTTTGTTTGTCAGTGTTTTCTCCTGTGCCTGTGATTTTGTCATTTTCATCAGCTGCAATTGAAAGAGAAAAGGTGTTATTGGTTGTAGCGTCAAGAAGAATGATGCTGTCATCAGATGTTCTTGCAATGCCACCTTCGCGATTTAAATATTCTGGCAGATTGTTTGTGATTTCGGTATATTCAGTAAAAGCAGCATCTGACGAGATAAAATTTTTTTCGCCTGATAAAAACAGTCCGCCGATAAGCGCACCAATCAAGACAAATGTTAAACAAATTGAATTAAACAGTTTTTTTGTTTTCATAAACCCTTACTCCTAATTCGACATTTTTTTTACAATTTGATTTTATCACACAAGAGGGAAAATTCAAAATAAATTCGACATTTTTATTTATATAATAAATATTTATTTTATAAATAAATATCTATAAAAAATTGTTTGCAAAAATAGCGGAAAAATACTTTTTAATCAAAATTATTGAAAAATTAATAAAAAATCATAAAAAAATATTAAAAAAACATAAAAAAATCGTTAAAAAATAATTTTTTAACCTTTTTTCTCCTTTATTTTAAAGCGCAAAAATAAAAAATAGAGCAAAACTGGTTATGCTCTATTAAAATTTTTTAATTTTATTTTTTTAAGATTTTTGACCTGATTATAAAACAATTTTAAAAACTTTTTTCGCTTTATTGCGACCGCCATTTTGACATGTCCGTTTTCTGTAAAATTCATATAGGTTTTTCCAGGCTCAAGGTCGCAGTCAACTTCCACCTCGCATTGCACTGTTTGAAACAGTTCTGGATGCACCAAAAAGTAGTAAGCGCAGGTGTCGTTGGTGGCAATTCGTTTGTCTGGGAAACCAGGCTCCCAATAGCCAGTGTCCATTTGGAAAATAAAGTTTCCGCTATCATTTAAGTCCTTGAGAGCGTAGACAAATTTTTCGTCAAGGTGAGCCTTGCGTCTTCCCATATCTGAAGGAATCATATAGAGGGGAATTTTGCTGTCCAAAACAATCTTGAAGGCTTCTGGGTCAGAAGATATGTTGAAAGAAATGTGGTCAGGGAAACCTGGCACACCATAAGGTGAAGCGCCTTCAAAATATATGCAAGGGATTTTTTCGATAATGTCAGGGTGCTTTAAAATAAGCATTGCAATGTTTGTGTGAGGGCTTAAAACGATTGGAATGATGTCGCCATCGCCTTCTTTAAGAACCCTATACATTGCCTCAATCGCATCTTCTTTTATGCATTTATGCAATGTCTTCTTTGGCGGAATATAGCCACCTAGCCCTTCTTTTTGATGGATGTATTCAGCAGTTGGGCTGTTTCGGTATAGTGCTTTTGGCTCGCCTTTTGCAACAGGAATATCTTTGTCGTAAAGGTCCAAAATATGAAGCATGTTTCTTGTGCAAGTTTCAATTGGCACATTTCCGCGCAAAGTTGTGATAAGCTTGATGTCAATTCGCGGATCTGCCATCATCAAAACAAGACAGGTGGCATCGTCAACACCTGGCTCGGTCATCACAATAACTTTATATTTCTTTTGGTTGTCTTTTTTCATGGTTATGTTTAATTATAATACAATTTATATTATTCTTCAAAGCAATTTTGCGACAAAAACGCTTGAAAAAGAAATTTAAATATATTTTTTCAGTTTTTCAAAAATCTCCACATTGCCCTTGTAACCTTTTGGATTTAGCGGTGAAGGGTGGTAGATAGGAATCAGTATAAATTTTTTCTTATCAACTTCAAAATTAAACTCTTTGCCAACAAAATCTGAAAATTTTTTGATTTTTGTGCTCAAAAGTGCTTGAGTTGGATGCAAACCCATTGTCAAAATCACTTTGCAAGACAGTTTTGCCAACTGCTTTTTTAAATGTGGCAGACAATTTTGCGCGCATTTTTCCAGATTTTTTCTGTCTTCAATGATGCATTTGCATGCTTCGGTAAAATAGATGTCGGTTATTGAAATGTTCAATATATCAAGCAATTTTTGCAAAACTCTTCCACTTGCTTGCAGTTTGCCATTTGCATCAAAGAAGGCTTTTTTAGACACGATCCAACCATTTTTGGCAGGGCTTTCTCCAACAACAATAAAATTTGTCTTTCCTTTTTGAAGAAGACAATCATCTGAAAGCTTGACTAAATTTCCACAAAGAGAGCAGGATGAGATTTTGCTCATGCCCACATGCCGTGCAGGTTGCAATATGCGTAAACTGCAACCACTTTTTCATCCTCTGACAAAACAAAGCTTGCTGAAGGAGTTTGTCCTGGCAAGAGATTTTTCACTGCAAAACCTTTGTTTGTTTCCAAAACAATCATGTTTATGTAATGCTCTTCAGTCATAGGGTGAAAAACTTCGCCAACTTGGACAAACACAGAGTTTCCGTCAATCTTTGTCACTGGTTTATGCTTTTCAACAGCGCCGTCGGTTGTGTTGGCATCAAGGACTGCCATTTTTTGTCCACAGCAAAACACAGGCACGCCTGCATCGACAAGCTTGACAACCACATTGCCACATATTTGACATTTATAAAAAACAAGTTTTTTCATTCTTTCACCTTCCTTTTTTCAGACAAATTATATCAAATTTTCTATGATTTTCCAAATAATCGCTTGCATTTTGGGCAAAAATGATGCTGTAGTGGTCAAAATTTTGAAAATTTAACAAAAATTTTTAAAAATTTTTAGAAAAATTGGCACTATTTATTTGACATTGCTAGCACTCAGAGTTATAATATGCTTGCATTTTAAAGATGCAAAGGGAGGTAAATTATGAAAAACAATGATAAATTTGATCTTACAACAAGAGGAGATAGAGACGATTTTGGCTTCTTTTCACCATTCTTTGACGACTTCTTTGGCATGCCAATGATTGACAGACGGGAGGCAAACAGATTCAATCAGATGATGAAAACTGATGTCAAAGAGGGCGAAAAAGACTACACACTTGAGGTGGAGTTGCCAGGCATTGACAAAAAAGATGTAAATCTTGACCTTAAAGATGGTTATCTTACAATTTCAGCCAAGAGAGAACATCACTTCAGCGACGAAAACAAGAAATCAAACTACATTCGCAGAGAACGAAGCTATGGTTCATTCAGCCGATCATTCTATGTTGGTGATGTCAAGAAAGAAGATGTCAATGCAAGTCTTGACAATGGAATTTTGAAGATTGTTCTTCCAAAAGAAGAGAAGAAAATCGAAGGCTCAAACAGAATCGAAATCAGATAGTGAAGTTTTTTAAAAAAATTAGCACATTGATATGTGCTAATTTTTTGTTTGTGCAAAAATGTTTTGAAAAATTTGTTGAATAAAGGCAGAATATGTTATAATCAAAAAAAAAGAAAGCGTCGTTAAAACGCCTTCTTAATACGCCAAATGCGCCATGATTAGATAACATTTATTTGAACTCGTTATGTTATTCTAAAACATGGTCATTATAATAAAATTTTTCAAAGGAGTCAAGCAAAATGGAAAAAAATTCAAAAAAATATTATATTGGACTTGATATTGGCACAAATTCTGTGGGGTATGCCGTTACAGATGAAAAATATAATCTTATCAGAATGAAGGGCAAAAAGGCTTGGGGTGTAAGACTATTTAGCGAAGCCAGCAGTGCTGAAGAACGCAGAATGAAAAGAACAAACAGAAGAAGAATTGACAGACGCAAATTAAAATTGAGTTGGCTTGAAGAAATTTTTAAACCTCAAATAGATAAAATTGATGACAAATTTTTGCAAAGAAAGCGATATAGCAGTTTATTTGAAGAAGATAAGGCGCAAGTTGCAGGCATACATGGGAAAGACTCGCTTTTCAACTGTGAAATTGATGGCAAAAGATATACAGACAAAGATTTTTATAATGAATATAAAACAATCTATCATCTTAGAAAAGATTTGACAGAAAGACCGGCTAAAGATGTGCGTTTTCTTTATCTTGCCATACACAATATTGTAAAAAGAAGAGGGCATTTTCTGTTTGAGGGCGAGCTTGGAGAAAATATTCCTCTTGCAAAACTTTTTAATAAAAAGATTGATTACTTTCAAAACGAATGCGCGGAAACTCTTGGGGCAATATCTTTAAACAAGCTGGAAGAAATCAGAGAAGAACAGCTCTTTCAACAATTTTTTCAAGCAAGGGGTGTTAGAGAAAAGAAAACCTGTCTTTATCAAATTTTTGATGCAAAAGACAAAGTTTCTAAAAAACTTCTAGATGTTTTGGTGGACGGCAAAATAAGACCAAAAGATTTGTTTATTGACAACGACTCGTCCGAAACTTTTTCTTTGCAAGATGAGGAAGGTTATGCAGGCTTGTGCGAAGTGTTGAGTGATGAAGAGATTATGATTGTTGATGCTCTTCAACAAATCTACAGCGTTTTAAACCTCAAAAAAATTATTGGTAAAAATGAATATATATGTCAATCTATGGTGGAAATTTTTAAAAAGCATAGCAAACAGCTCAAATTTTTCAAAAAATACATAAAAAAGTTTTATCCTTCAAAATATTATGATTTTTTCAGAAATCCTCTTTCTGATAGTAATAAACAATTTACAAACTATCCTCTTTACATAGATTTGACCTCTTTTGGCGGAAGCAAAAAAGTGATTGGACCAACAAATGCAAAACGAACAGAAGATGAATTTTATAAATATATCAAATCCATTCTTTCACAACCTTGCGAAAACATGGTTGATGAAAAGGCGTTTATAGAGGGCAAAGAAAAGATTTTGTCGCTCATAGACAATAGAGACTTTTTGCCAAGACTGAGAAGCAAAAACAATTCTGTTTTTCCAAATAAGCTTTATGAGAAAGAACTAAAGAAAATTTTGGAAGTAAATAAGGCGAAATTTCCATTTTTGCTTGAAAAAGATGAAAGTGGACTTTCAAATATAGAAAAAATCATTGAAATTTTAAAATTTAGAGTGCTATATTTTGTAGGACCTATTGGACAGTCGGAAAATGATGAACAAAGGCATGGCTGGGTAAATCGAGAAAATAATTTAAAATTGTATCCTTGGACTCTCTCAAAAATTGTTGATTTTGATAAAGCAGAAGATGCTTTTATTCAGCGCATGACAAACAAATGTTCCTATTTAAAAGATCAAGATGTTCTCCCAAAATATTCTTTGCTTTATTCAAAGTTTAGAGTGCTAAATGAATTGAACAATCTAAGAATCAACGGCAACAAGATAAGTGTTGAATTGAAACAAAAAATCTTCAATGATCTTTTTAAGAAAAACAAGAATGTGTCAGTTTTCAAATTAAAAGAGTTTTTAGTTAAAGAAGGCTTGGTTTCAAAAGAGGAAATTGCGGACGTTCAATTGACTGGTTTTGATAAAAATTTTGCAAATAATCTTTCTTCTTACATAAGTTTGTCGCAAATTTTGGGTGAAAAGTTTGTTGAAGAGAACGAGCAAACTGCAGAAGAGATTATCAAGCTGGCAACTTTGATAAGTGATAAATCTCGTTTTGCAAAAAGACTGGAAAAACTGCCATCAGGCAAATTGAATTCTGAGCAAATAAAAAAACTGAAGGGGTTGAGCTTTAATGGTTGGGGAAGTTTGTCTTACAAATTTTTACAAGGGTTGAGGTTTGTTAATTATAAAACTGGCGAGCTTACATCTGTTATTGATGAAATGTGGCAGACCAATCAAAATTTGCAAGAGATTTTGTTTAATAAAGAATATTCTTTAGGCGAAGAGCTTGAAAACTTTCCAAACGAGAAATTGCAACGATCACTTATCAAAATGTTGAAGAACTTTACTGCTCTCCAGCTGTTAAACGGGCAGTTTGGCAGGCTATAAAAATTGTCAATGAAATCATCTCTATTGCAAAAGAAAAGCCCGCAAAAATTTTTGTTGAGGTTTCAAGGCATGACGAAAAGAAGGGTGAAGATGGAAGAAAGTTGTCTAGAAAAGACAATTTGTTAAAGCTTTATCAGTCAAAAGAGTTTAAAGAAAAAGTCAAAGAAATGGCTTTTGATATTGAAAAACTTGAAAATGAACTTGATAAAAAACAAAACACTGACTTGCGTAGCGAAAAATTGTATTTATATTTTATGCAACTTGGCAAATGCGCATATACAGGTGAGCCAATTGATATAAATGATTTAAACAACGACAATTTGTATGATATTGACCACATTTTTCCACAATCTCTTGTCAAAGATGATAGCATTGAAAACAAAGTGTTGGTTAAGAAAATTTACAATGAATACAAAAGTGATACCTATCCATTCTTCAATCAGTTTGATTGGGCGCGCAAACAAGAAAGGTTTTGGCAACAACTGGTAAGGCTCCATCTTATGAGTGACAAAAAATATTCTCGCTTGGTCAAAACTGAGTTTTCAGATGACGAACTTGGCACATTTATTGCAAAACAACTTGTTGAAACAAATCAATCAACGAAATGCGTTATTGACCTTTTGAGAAACATGATGGAAAATCCTCGAGATGTTGTCTTTTCAAAGGCCAAGTTTGTCACACAATTTAGAAATCAGTTTGATATTTACAAATGTCGTGAAGTCAACGATTTGCACCACGCAAAAGATGCTTATTTAAACATTGTGGTCGGCAATATCCTTTTCAATAGATTTACTGATGATCCAAGACAATTCTATTTAAAAGCAAACAAAAATAATAGCAAAACAAAAAATATTGAAAAACTGTTTACTGAGCAGGTCAAAAATTATAACAGCGACCAAATTGTTTGGGATGGGAAAGAAGATATAAAGAAAGTAAAGCAAACATGCGAGAAAAATGACGCAGTCGTAAGTTTTCTAAGTTTTTCAAAACGAAATGGTGCATTTTATGATGATAGCATATATAAAAGCCTTAAAAATGACCCAAAAAGCGTGGCAAAGATATCTTTGAAAGGCAATCTAAACAATCCTCTTTGTGATGTTGCGAAATATGGAGGCTACAACAAACTGTCGACAGCTTACTTTACATTGATTGAAAGCGAAGGGGCAAATGGAAAGAAAATAAAAACCATAGAGGCTGTTCCAAAACTTATTGTTTGGAAATATAGAAATTGCGAAAAAAGAAATGAAAAAATCCTTGAATTTATTGCAAAAGAAAACAATTTGAAAAATGCAAAAGTGTTGATCGAAAAAATAAACATCATGTCAACTTTAAAGATTGGCAAAGGAGAGTATCTGCTGGCTGGCAAAAGTGGCGATAAATATGCTATGCACAATGCAAATCAGTGGAGAGCAAGCGAAAAAGAAGTCCTCTATTCAAAGGCAATTGTCAAACTTAAAGACATGCTCTCCAAAAAGCCGGATGAGATAGAAGAGGTTGACAATAAGATAGTTATATCACCAAAACGAAAAGAAGACAACCGTGAAATTGTTATAACAAAACAGGAAAATGAGCAACTGTATCAAACTTTTATAGATTTGCTAGACAAGCCGACCTATAAAGATCTGACCTTTGTCGCTGTAAGAAAATGTTTGGTTGATGGTCATGGCAAATTTAAGGCTCTTTCGGTAAAAGAACAGGCTATGGTGCTATACAATTTGCTGTTGCGCATTAAAAGTGGAACGCAAGCTGCAGATTTGCGACTTATTGGAGGCAGTGCAAATACTGGCAAAATAAGTTTAGGCAAAAACATAACAGGCAAAGAAATTTGGCTGATTGAAAGATCGGTTACAGGACTACAACAAAAAATGATAAAAATGTGAGGTTGAATGTATCTAGAATAACAAGGCTTTTTGGTAAGGCTCAGGCATCAAAACTATAATAATAGATGATGATTTGTGCGAAATTTGATTTGACAAATGGGGAAATTTTATATAAAATATACATATCTAGAATAAAAAGTTTCGTAAACTTTAAGTAATTTTCTAACTTTTGAGGTTTGAGAGTTATGTTATTCTAGATACCACTAAAACCCGAGTTGTTGGTCTTCAACGATTGTTTACGTTTGAGAGTTATGTTATTCTAGATACCACTAAAACAAGTCACAGACTCTAAACTGTCAGGTTCGAGTTTGACTAAAACGTTCTGGAATGCCTGCTAAACAACCATAAAGTTTGAGAGTTATGTTATTCTAGATACCACTAAAACTCTGTGAATATATTACTTATATTTTTATTTGTTTGAGAGTTATGTTATTCTAGATACCACTAAAACTGAGCCACTTCCTTTTCCTGTGCCACCAGTGTTTGAGAGTTATGTTATTCTAGATACCACTAAAACAAAAAGCGATTGAGAATGGCGAGAGTGTGTGTTTGAGAGTTATGTTATTCTAGATACCGCTAAAACGAAATTCACAGCGAACGAACGAGGGAAGATGT
Source organism: uncultured Clostridia bacterium (assembly GCA_944348085.1). Taxonomy (GTDB): domain Bacteria; phylum Bacillota; class Clostridia; order Christensenellales; family UBA1242; genus Caccovivens. The sequence continues at coordinate 30,266 of CALVMU010000006.1, read as the reverse complement.
TTGAGAGTTATGTTATTCTAGATACCACTAAAACTATCTTTATCATGATATTCAATTGTTATATGTTTGAGAGTTATGTTATTCTAGATACCACTAAAACGAACGAGAGAATTGCTGAATTGCAACAACAGTTTGAGAGTTATGTTATTCTAGATACCACTAAAACTTCGATTGCCATTGCTTCTTCTTCAAAAGTGTTTGAGAGTTATGTTATTCTAGATACACTAAAACTTTTCGCGATTGAGTGTCTTACTTGACAATGTTTGAGAGTTATGTTATCCTAGATACCACTAAAACAACAGGTGATTCAATATCTTCAGAATATGAGTTTGAGAGTTATGTTATTCTAGATACCACTAAAACTTTAAAGTGATAAAAGGTCTAAATTTTGAAAGTTTGAGAGTTATGTTATTCTAGATACCACTAAAACTGTCACACGCTCCTCATATTGCTCTGAGTAGTTTGAGAGTTATGTTATTCTAGATACCACTAAAACCCCCGAGTCATCAATTGTCTGAGTGTTTGTGGTTTGAGAGTTATGTTATTCTAGATACCACTAAAACTTCGAGGAGCTCATCCAATCCGTCTTGTCCGTTTGAGAGTTATGTTATTCTAGATACCACTAAAACTCTGTTTTAGCTGAACATTGTCAAACGCATGTTTGAGAGTTATGTTATTCTAGATACCACTAAAACAAGACACACGAACAGGGACACCTTTGACTTGTTTGAGAGTTATGTTATTCTAGATACCACTAAAACTTAATGAAAATGGCTGCATATGGTTATACTGTTTGAGAGTTATGTTATTCTAGATACCACTAAAACTTATGGCGGTTGTGAAGGAACAACTTTTGTGTTTGAGAGTTATGTTATTCTAGATACCACTAAAACTGTTCTTACTTGACAATAATAACACTCAACGTTTGAGAGTTATGTTATTCTAGATACCACTAAAACAAGACACACGAACAGGGACACCTTTGACTTGTTTGAGAGTTATGTTATTCTAGATATAGCTAATTGAAAAAAGCGCACACCGAGAGGGGTGCGTTTTTTTTGGTGAGCTATTTTTTAAAGTTAAATATGATTGGGCAACAATTTGGCAAGAGTTCTAATTTTCCATAAAAACAATCTTTTTGCCCAACTTTTTGGCATATTCAATTTCTGATTTTGTGCTAGAGCCAACATAACTATTTTTATTGATAACAAAAACCTCGTCAGCCAGGTCAATCTTTCTTTTATGCATCTCGTCAAGCATTTTTTTGATGTCTTCTGTGATGTCCTCTGCAAGCAAAAATATGTTTGGAGCAAGCACGATGTTGCCTTCCAAAGTCAAGCGTTTTTGTTCACGCAGAAAGTCATCTTTAAATTTCATACTTCCGCAAAGCGTTATCACCTTGTATTTTCCTATCATCATTTTTCCTTTTTGCCTAAAGTTATCTTGGCGGAGAGAGGGGGAGTCGAACCCCCGATACAACAAGGTTGTATAACGGATTTCGAATCCGTCTCATTCGGCCTCTCTGACATCTCTCCAAAAGGTCAGCATATCAAAATGGTCAAAAAGTGAGTTTTTGTTGTTTTTCGGCTTCTTTTTTGATATTTTGATTTTGAGACAGGTTTATTATAGCATAAATTGTTTAAAAACAAAATAATTTACAAAAAAACATTTTGAAAATTGGTGCAATTTTTGTATAATTAAATTGTAAAAAAAATTAAGGAGGTTTTTTATGGAAGAATATCGCATGCCACTTATTGGCGACACAGCACCAAGTTTTTCGGCAGTAACGACACAGGGCAACATCAACTTTCCAGAAGATTATAAAGGTAAATGGGTGATTCTTTTCTCTCACCCAGCAGATTTCACGCCTGTCTGCACCACAGAGTTTATGACCTTTGGCTCTATGATGGACGAGTTTAAAGCGTTAAACACTGAGCTTGTTGGGCTTTCAGTTGACTCAATTTATTCGCACATTGCATGGCTTAGAAAAATTCAAGAGCTTGAATGGAATGGCAAGAAAAACATTGAAGTAAAATTTCCACTTATTGAAGACATAAAAATGGAAGTTGCTTCAAAATATGGTATGATTCAGCCAGGACAATCAACAACACAAGCGGTTAGAGCAGTATTTGTCATTGACCCAGAATCAAAAATAAGAACCATTTTGTATTATCCACTTTCAACTGGAAGAAATTTTGATGAAATCAAAAGAATTGTCATTGCCCTTCAAAAGGCAGACAAAGATGCTTGCGCAACTCCTGCTGATTGGCGTCCAGGCGATGATGTTATTGTTCCAACAGCTGGCTCATGTGGCGTTGCAAAAGAGCGCGTTGAATCAAACGACAAAAACATGTATTGCCTTGATTGGTTTATGTGTTTTAGAAGAGAGAAAAACAGCAAAAAAGAGGGCTCAAAATAAGCCTTCTTTTTATTTTTGATTTTTGTGGAAATTTAGAGCGGTTTTTGACATAAAATGTATTGTGTCATTTTGTAATATTAAAATAATGATTGACTTATTTTTTAAAAGATGTTATGATATAAAAAAGAGGTGATGAAATGAAAAGAAAAATAAAAAATGAAGAGATTGCTAAAAATGAAGAGGTTGTTATAGAAGAAAAAAATGAACCTGTAGAAATTGAAGAGGAAAAGGTTGAGGCTAAAGCTGAAACAGAAGAAGTAAAACCAAACAAGGCAGAAACTTTCTTTAAAAAGGCTTTCAGTTTTGACTATATCGCGCTTTCGCTTTCAATCATTTCAATTTTCTTCAGCTTTTTCACCGCATTCTTGCCACTTGCAACTTATTCTATTGCAACTTTGTGCGCGGCAGCAGCTTTCTTCTTCTTGGCATTTGGGTGCGCTTTTGCAGCTCTTGTGATTGAAGCTGTCAAAATGATTAAAGGCGGTTATAAATTTAATCCAACGCTTTTGATTGTTATTTTGGCTTTGGTTATCGCTGCAGTTGTTGCGCCAATGACAATGAATATGAACATGTATTATTAATGCAAATATTATTAATACAAAAAGATTGCTTGAAATTTCAAGCAATCTTTTTTTGTTTGTTTTTATTTGTTTTTGCAAAATTGTTTTAAACAATAACATTGCAAATTCGCTTTGGAACATAGATAAATTTTTTAACATCGCCAGTCACAAACTCTTTGACTGCATCGAGAGCAAGAGTTTTTATTTCTTCCTCGCTCATTGAAGAGGTTACAACAATTTTTCCGCGAAGTTTGCCATTGACCTGAACAGGAACCTCGGTTGTGTCGCTAATGAGTGCTTTTTCATCATATGTTGGCCATTTTTCATAGGACATTGTGTTTTTATGCCCCATGTTTTGCCAAAGTTCTTCTGTTATAAAAGGGCAGATCGGATTTAGAAGTTTCAAAAATCCTTCAGCATATTCTCTAGGGAATTTTTGCTCTTTTGCAAGTGCATTGACAAAAATCATCATTTGTGAAATTGCTGTGTTGAAGTTTAAAGTTTCAAAATCTTCAGTGACTTTTTTAACTGTTTGGTTGTAAACTTGTTTCAAATTGTCATTTGCAAAATAACCAATTTCTTTTTCTTGATAAATTTTCCAGATTCTATCCAAAAATTTCTTAACGCCAGCCACGCCGTTGTTATCCCAAGGTTTTGAGACTTCAAGAGGTCCCATAAACATTTCGTAAAGGCGCAAAGTGTCGGCGCCATATTTTGCGATGACATCGTTAGGGTCAACGATAAATTCAGGGTAGCGTTTGCCCATTTTGATTCCGTTTGCGCCGAGAATCATGCCAGGGTGAACGAGTTTTTGGAATGGTTCTTTCACAGGCACAACGCCTTCATCATAAAGGAAGTTGTTCCACATTCTTGAATAGAGAAGGTGACCTGTTGTGTGCTCTGGACCTCCAACATAAAGGTCAACAGGAAGCCAGTGCTCAAGCAGTTTTTTGTTTGCAATCTCTGTCTCATTGTGCGGATCGATATATCTTAAGAAATACCAGCTTGAACCAGCTGACCCTGGCATTGTAGAGGTTTCGCGTTTTCCCTCTTTGCCTTTGTAGGTCACATTTACCCAGTTTTCGTCTTTTGCAAGAGGGCTGCTGCCATCTTTTGCAGGCTTATAGTCGTCAAGAACAGGCAAAACAAGTGGCAGGTCTTTGTCGTCAAGGGCGGTTGTTGATCCGTCATTATTATGAACGATTGGAATCGGCTCTCCCCAATATCTCTGTCTTGCAAAAATCCACTCGTGAAGACGATAGTTGACTTTTTTGCGCGCTTTTCCCATTTTGACAAGCTTGTCAGTGATGGCTGTTTTTGCCTCTTCCACTGTCAGACCTGAAAATTCTTCGCTGTTGATAAGTCGGCAGCCTTTTCCAAGGTAATCTTGCTTTTCAAAAGCGCATTTTGTGACATCTCTTCCATCAATAACTTGAATCATATCAATGTTGTGAGCAGCGGCATATTCAAAGTCGCGTTGGTCGTGAGATGGAACAGCCATAACTGCACCTGTTCCATAACTTGCTAGCACGAAATCACCAATAAAAACAGGAACTTTTTTGTTGTTTACAGGGTTGATTGCATAAACGCCTTCAAGCTTGACACCGCTTTTGCCTTTGTTAAGCTCAGTTCGCTCAAGGTCGCTGAGTTTGGCGGTCTCTTTGCGATACTCTTCCACCTCATTCCAGTTTTTGATGCGGTCTCTCAGCTGGTCAACCATTTTTGCTTCTGGCGCCATAACCATAAAGGTTATGCCATAAATTGTTTCGATGCAAGTGGTGAAAATTGAAAATTTGCCACCGCCCACAAGCTCAAAGTCAACCTCAACACCTTCAGACCTGCCAATCCAATTTTTTTGCATGGTTTTGGTGCTTTCTGGCCAATTGATGCCGTCGAGTCCTTCAATAAGTCGGTCGCCGTATTTGGCAATGTCTATAATCCATTGTTTCATAAATTTTTTAACAACAGGATAGCCACCACGCTCACTCTTGCCGTCAACAATTTCGTCGTTTGCAAGCACGCATCCAAGTTCTTCACAGAAATTGACTGGCATTTCTATAAACCTTGCCAAACCTTTTTGATAGAGGCGCTTAAAAATCCATTGTGTCCATTTGTAATAACTTGGTTCGCAAGTTGAAATTTCTCTGTCCCAATCGAAAGAAAGACCGATATTTTTCAGTTGACTTCTGAAATAGTCGATATTTTTCTTTGTAAACTCGTAAGGATGATTGCCAGTGTTGATTGCATATTGTTCAGCTGGCAGACCAAAAGAGTCAAAGCCCATTGGATGCAAAACATTATAGCCCTGCATTCTTTTCATTCTGCTGACAATGTCGGTTGCGGTATAGCCTTCTGGATGACCAACATGAAGACCTGCTCCAGAAGGGTATGGAAACATGTCAAGTGCATAAAATTTTGGTTTTGAAAAATCCCAAATGTCAGTTTTGAAAGTCTGGTTTTCCTCCCAATATTTTTTCCATTTTTCTTCAATTTTTTTAAAGTCGTATTCTTTCATTTTGCTCTCCTTAAAATAAAAATAGCAACCACTTTTGGTTGCGCAGGTATTTTTTAGCACAACCAAAACTTGTGCCACGAATATGTGGTCACAAAAGCTTAAAGTAGTGCTAAGGTTTTAAAATTTTTCATGCTTTCATAATATCACATAAAGCTCATCTTTGTCAACAAATTTTAAAAGCCAGCAAAAAGACTTTATTTCATGCAAAAATTGAAGTTTTTTTTGATAAAAATATCAAAAAAAGGGCGTTTTTTGCCCTTTTTTCTTAAATTTTAGACCAAATTTGAATTAGCTTGTTGCGTTAAGTTTTTTGATTACTAAAGTTGCATCACCATTTTCAGGTATTGTGATTGTTGCACCACCAGGTGCTGTTGTTGTGGTGATGGCAAGGTCAATAACATCGTTTGCAGAAAGAGTTACAATCACTGAGTTTGAAACATCAACAACAAATGTTCCGCCAGTTGCAGTTTCAAGAGCTGTTTGCTCGATTGTTGAAGATGTGATCGGAGTGGTGTTGTTTCGAGCAGTCACGTTGAATGTAAGCTCAGCAGTTGAATTTATCTGCAAATGATAGGTGATTTCATAATCGCCAGCTTGCAAAGCGGTGATTTGATTTGATGCTGTGGTCGTGTTGAGAAGTGGCATCTCTGTGTCAAGCTCAACAGGAACATAAGTGTTTTCTGTTGTTATAGTTGGAGTTTGAGATGCAGAGTTGTAAAGTCCGCCATAAGCAGCAAGACCAGCACCGGTTGGACCAGTAGGACCAGTAGGGCCAGTAGGACCAGTTGGACCTGTAGGACCAGTTGCGCCTTCAGCACCCGTTGCACCAGCAGGTCCAGTAGGGCCAGTTGGGCCTTCGTCACCAGTTACACCAGTCGCACCTTGAGGGCCTGTTGGGCCAGTAGGACCAGTCGCGCCCTCAGCACCCGTTGCACCAGCAGGACCTGTAGGGCCAGTTGGGCCTTCGTCACCAGTTGCACCAGTCGCACCTTGAGGGCCTGTTGGGCCAGTAGGACCAGTCGCGCCCTCAGCACCCGTTGCACCGGCAGGACCAGTAGGGCCAGTTGCACCTTCAGCGCCTGTTGCGCCTGTGTCACCTTGAGGACCTGTAGGACCTGTAGGACCTGTAGGACCAGTTGGGCCAGTAGCGCCAGTAGGTCCAGTTGCGCCAGTTCCGGCAGGACCAGTAGGACCGGTTGGACCAGTAGCTCCAGTAGGGCCAGTTGCGCCAGTTCCTGCAGGGCCAGTAGGACCAGTTGGACCAGTAGCGCCAGTAGGTCCAGTTGCACCTGTTGTTCCTGTTCCGGCAGGGCCAGTAGCGCCAGTAGGGCCTGTCGCACCGGCTAAGCCTTGAGGGCCAGTTGGACCTGTAGGGCCTGTAGGACCAGTCGCACCAGCAGGGCCTGTAGGGCCAGTTTCACCTTGCGGAATGTTGAAGGTCAGGTCTGCAGTTGAACCAGTGCCAGATTGTGTTACCGATGCAGGCAAGCCAGCATCAAGGGTGTTGGTTGCCACAACTGCCACCGTTGTTACAGTTGCGCCAGTTGGACCAGTTGGACCAGTTGGACCAGTCGCACCAGCAGGGCCTGTAGGACCAGTTGCGCCTTGAGGACCCGCAGGGCCCATTGGGCCAGTTGGGCCAGTTGCACCTGAAATAATTATCGGAGGACGACAAGGTCCTTGACAGCAATTTGGTCTGTTATTTCCAAAAAAGTTATAGAACATATTTTTCCTCACTTGGAGTTTAAAGCTCCAATGCATAATATGAAAAAAGGTGAAAAAGTGTAAATAATTTTTAAAAAAGGCTTGAAAAATATTGCGTTTTAAAGTAAAATTAAGAAAAGGAAGAAAAATTGAGAGAATTATTGGAAAAACAAATTGACAAACTTTTACAGAATTTGGAAGAAAAGTTAAATCATCTTAAAGAAGCAATAAAAAAATATATGGAAGAAAACATAGTTTCTTATGCTCTCAAACATAACAAAAATATGTTAAAAGAGTATCATAAACTTGTTGACAACGATGATGAATCAATTTTCAGCAAAGAAGTTTTGGGGAACTTAGTTTTAGAGTTTTTAAGAGAACATCCTCAAATTATTGATTTAAATCTACACTCAGACAGTGTTGAATTTGGAAGCACCGCAAAAGACCGACTGGAAGAGCTATACTATGAAAAATTTTGCCAATTGACAAAACAAGTGAAGGCTTTGCAAGACTCTTTTAGCGATGAGAGGCTGGAAGAAATTTTGCACGAAATGCAAGAGATAAGTCTGTTTGATCTTGAAAGCGGGATGGAGTTTTACGAATTGATGACTCAAAAAAGCAGTAAAGAGGATTTGAACTTTTTTACAACAAAAATGGCGAAAGAGTTTTTGTATAAGTTGTCAAAAGTTGACTTTGAATATATCTGCAAATTTAAAGAACTTTTGTTCGAGCTCAAAGAAATTGTTGAAAAGTCTTCAGAGGAAGAAAAATAAAGTCTGCAAAAAATGCAGACTTTTTTTAAAACCTTTGACTGTTCGATGAATTTTGATTGTTTTGATTATTTTGGTTTTGTTGGTTGTTTTGACTATTTTGTTGGTTCTGGTTTTGCTGACTGTTTTGATTATTTTGATTTGAAGGTGAACCGTTTTGTGCTGGAAGAGAGTTATACAGACTTTGAAGGTCCAGGTTTATGATAAGAGCAGAGCGGTTTTCTTCTGGAATGTTGATTTGTTCGATAAGATTTTTTGAGCTTTCAATTGCCTCTGCAATCAGCTGTCTGAAACTGAGGCTTGAAGAAGAATTTTCTGGAAGCTCAAGAGGGGAGGCAAAGAAGGAATAATAAAGGTTGCTAACTAAGAGTTCAATCTTGCAAAGAGCATCAATTTGATTTCCGTCAGTGGTTTTTTCTTTTGCAAGAACAATCAAATTATAAAGCGATTGAATTGTTTGTTTTAAAGTTTGCATATCACTGGAATTGTTTGAAAGCGTTTGAATAAAAAGACCAGAGCCTCTTGTAAGCTCGCGCCTTTCAGTCAAAATGTTGTGCTTAAAAAAATACTTGTGCATAGATTTCTCCTTTTACACAAGTATATATGTTTTGTCTTTAAATTTTGTTTGTTTTAAGTTACAAGCTTTGGATAAATTGCATGCAAGATTTCAGGAATGCCCAGGTTTATAAACAAAACAAGAGCAAGCAAAACGATAACGCCAATGATTGTGTTTTTGATTCGGTTTGAAGCATTTTTTCGTTGGTCTTCACTTTCGCTTTTTGCAAGGTTGATGCCAAGGATGATTGCATAGACCATTCCTGCGCCACCAACGCAAGCAAGAATGCCATACAAAATGTATGGAAGCGTTCCATACAAATCATTGAGCCATCCAAGTTGACCTTGATAAGTGTAAGCAAGAAGTGAAAGGTTCATTTTGCTCTCCTTTTCTTTTATTTTATCACACTTTTTTGATTTTAGCAAGCATTTATTGGCAACATTTGTGGTTGTCTTGGCTTTTTTTATCTATAAAAAGAAAAATTCAACAAAAAAACCTCACAAATTTGTGAGGTTTAAAGCCATGCTAATGTCTTATGGTTTGCCTGGAGGAGTAGTAGGAGTATCAATACCGCCAGTTCCGCCAATATTGAATGCACTAAGAATCATTGGAAGGAATGTGTTGAAGAACAAGATAAGAACAACTGTCACGCCAACTGCGATTGCAACAGTGATAAGGTGTTTCTTTGCTTCATCACGCTTGCCTTGCTCATCAGCTTTTGCAAGTTTGATGCCCAGCCAAATGGCATAAATTGCACCAACTGCGCCAACAATACCCAATACAACCCACAAAACAATTGAAAGAATATTGAAAACGCTATCTAAAACATCATAAGTGCCTTGATAATTTCCAAGACTACCTTTTAAATTTGCAAAGAAGGCTGACCAACTTGCAACTACTGCTCCCAATAAACTAACCATAATTTACCTCCCGATGAGAAATATTTTTTATTTACATGCTTATAATAGCATAAAAAAAATAAATTACAAAACGATTTTGACAAATTTTTCAAAATTTTTTATTTTTTTTTGAATTTATTTTTTATATATTTTTCTGCAATTATTTTAAAATTATTTACATTGACAAAAAATTTCAAAAAATATTTTTTCTAGATTTTCTATAAATAAAAAATCGCCTGTTTTTTCCAGGCAATTTTTTTTAGAAGAAGAAAGAGTTGTTTCCGTTGTTTGGACAGGTGTTTTGCGTGCATGAATTAAAGCCGTTATAGTAGTTTTGACCATTCAGCGCCAGCAGCAATAAAAGCAGAAAGTTTGTGTTGGTGTTTAAGTTTGTGTCAGTTGCCGAAGTTATGACAGAAAGCAAAAGAACAAACAAAATGTTTTGTGTGCTGTTCATGATTTCCCCCTTTTTACAAAAATCTTGTTTTTCTGTCAAAAAAGACAATTTTTCTTTTTTGATTTTTCTTTTGTATTTGTCAAAATAAAAGTGCAAGGCAAAGTCATAAATATTTATGAAACAAACTTTCAAAATGTTAACAAAAAAGTGGGTGAGGATATGGATCGATTTCTTCTTTTAACTGAAAAAAACAGGCGCGACATTGTGAGCGCGCTTCCTGGTGAGAGTGCGACGAGAGCGCTTGCCGATTACTTTCAAAATTTTGCCGACTCGACAAGAATCAAAATTTTGTCTTGTCTTTCGATGTCAAACATGTGCGTCAACGACCTTTCAACCATTCTTGGCATAAATCAGACGACAATTTCGCATCAACTTAAAAGCCTTAAAGACCAAGGGCTTGTCTCTTACAAGCGAGAGGGCAAAATTTTGGTTTATTATCTTACAAGTCAGTCAGTCAACGACATCATGCTTTATGCAGTTTCAGCCATGTAAAGTCTTGACAAACAGCTCTCTTTTTGGCATAATAAAGCCAAGAGGAAATTATGAAAAGAGTTTTTGACACACTAAATGACATGAGCTTTGTTTTGCCTAAAGATTACAAGCTGACAGAGGACAAATATAATCTGCCAAACGGGCAGGGCTTTATAAACAAAGAGAATTACCTTTCAGATAAAGGACAGGTAATCTCTTTTTTTGAAGTTCACAGATCACGGGAGGAGTTTTTTGAAAGTTATAACAATCTTTGCCATGACAGCAAAATGATAAGCCAAAAGTATGAACTTGAAAAAAATTTCAATATCAGACTTGGCGATTTTGTCTTTCCTGTCTATATAATAAAAGGGTTCAATCAAAAGCTTATACATATTGTACAGATTTTTATTGATTGCGGTGATTGCATGGGCGTTTTGATGTTTAACATCGACAGCGTTGAAAACGAGGTGAAAGATATGATTGCAAAAAACAAGATTTTTGCCGATGCTGTCAAAATTTTGAGGAGTGTGAAATGAAAAAACTTCTGCTTCACTCATGTTGCGGTCCTTGTTCAACGCAAGTTATTGATGTGCTGAAAGATGAGTATGATATAACTATTTATTATTACAATCCAAATATAGACACAGACGAAGAGTTTGCTCATCGCCTTTTTGAGCAAAAAAGATACTGCCAAATTGTCGGCGTGCCAGTTTTGGAAGAAAAGTTTGTTCCAGAGCAGTTTTTGTCAAAAGTGAAAGGTCTTGAAAATGAAAGAGAGGGCGGAGCCAGATGCGCTGTTTGCTTTAAGCTTCGACTGCTTAAAACTGCGCAAAAAGCCAAGGAACTTGGTTTTGACTGTTTTGGCACAACTCTTACTGTTTCGCCTCATAAAAATGCAGAAATCATCAATGCCATTGGCAAAAGCATTTCATTTGACGAAGAGATTGAGTTTGTTGAAGGCAACTATAAAAAACAAGACGGCTATAAAAAGAGCATAGAGTTTTCAAAAAAATATAACCTCTATAGGCAAAACTATTGCGGTTGCAAATTTTCAAAAACAAGATAAAAATGCATAAATTTGCTTGGAATGTTTATCATTTTGTTGTAAAATGGCTAAGCAGGAATAATAAAATTGAATTTTGATTTTAACGATGTGCAGTTTGAATATTTTGAAGATGAAAGATGTGAAAAGGTGGCAACAAGGTGCTTAAAGACCATTTACATCACTTTTTTTGTGTTTTTTATCATTTTTATTGCTCTTTTTTGCGCTTTTCAATCGGAATATTATTTTATAAGAATAACAGGTCGCTCAATGCAACCAACTCTCAATCCTGACATTACCATGCAGTCTGAGGCGCAAGATTATTGCATTGTTGACAAAGACGGAGAACTTGATTATGGCGACATTGTCATAATTCGTTCACCATCAGACCCTGACAGCGACCAAACAATTATCAAACGCGTGCTTGCTTTTGGAGGTGACAAAATTTCAATCTTCAAAAGTCGTGGCGAGAACGGCGAAATGTATTATCACTTTGCGCGCATTAAGTCAGGCACAAACGAAGTGGAGATTTTGGAAGAAGACTATATAAAAATGGACGGCGACCTTCCTGCTTGGGAGAGTTTGACCTCTTATGTGTATAATAATGTTATCTATGAGCGAAATTTCTTCCGAAACTATTTTTCCATCAACGGCAGATTTTACAGCTCCTCTCGCACAAGGCGGGTTACCGTTGATGGAGTTGGAAGCGTTTTGTTCTATCAGCTTGAAGAGGACGAGATTTTCTATATGGGCGACAATCGTTCCAACAGCACTGACGGCAGAGAGTATGGACCTGTTAAAGTAAGTGACATGGTGATTGGCAAAGTTGTCAAAATTGTTGAAAACGGTGCCTATTCTGACCTCTTCTTTGTCCGAGGTTACTATCAACTTAAAGGCATTTTGGAATATTTTTTCCCAAAACTTCTAGATTATTTTGCTTGGAATGGTTAAATCGTTTGGTTTTTGGCAAAAATTGTGCTATCATTGAAATAAGCTAGAAAGCTTAAAAATAAAAAAGGAGAGTGATTATGAACAAACAAGAATTTATCAAAGCATTCGCTGAAAAGGCAAACTTTACACAAAAAGATGCAGGTATTGCTTTTGATGCTATGGCATCAACAATCATTGATGCACTCAAAAAAGGTGAGAAAATTCAAATCGCAGGATTTGGCTCTTATGAAGTTAAAACTCGCCCAGCAAGAGAAGGCATCAACCCTGCAACAAAACAAAAGGTTAAAATTCCAGCTCAAAAGGTTCCATCTTTCAAATTTGGAAACAGCTTTAAAGGTCTTTTCAACTAAAAATATTTAAAATGTGAAACAAAATCTAAAAATGTGAAAGAAATTGTTTCACATTTTTTTATTTTATCAATTTTTATAAATTGCTTTGCTAAAAACTCTTTTACATAATTTTTTTGCACTTTGCCCATAATAGAGCAAAGGTGAAATAAATGCAAAAAAAGGTTCAAAAACAGATTGAAAAACTAAAAAAGAGCTTTCACTCAACAAACGATTTCAGCTCTCGCATTTTTATTTCCAAAAAAGGCACAATTGGCTTTGTGTTTTTAAAAAGCATGATTGATGCCGAGCTTTTTTCGCAGGCAATCTATCTTCCAATTCAGCAGTGGCAAGGTCAGATTGACATTTCCTCTTTAATAAATAAAATCTTGAAAAACAACGGCGTTGAAGAGGTTGCAGAAAGCGAGATTGAAAAAAATATTCTAGACGGAAAGGTTATTCTTTTTTCTGACTTTTTTGAAGGCTATATTTCAGTTGATATCACAAAATATCCAACAAGAACGCCGTCAGAGCCACCAACTTCACCAGTTATTCAAGGTCCAAGAGAGGGCTTTGTTGAAGATTTTAAAACCAATATGACGCTTCTTAGACGAAGGCTTCACACCAAAGACCTTGTCTTTTCAACCTTGATTGTTGGAGAGAAGTCGCAAACCAAAGTTGTTGTTTCTTACATTGACGGAGTGGCTGACAAAAGGGTTATTCGCGAGGTCAAAAAAAAGATTGAAAACATCAAAATTGATGGGGTTGTCGACTCATACTACATACTTTCATATCTGGAAAAAAGACCAAACTCGCTTTTTAAACAGATTGGCAATTCAGAAAAACCAGACATCGTTGCTGCAAAAATGCTTGAAGGCAAAGTTGCAATCATTGTTGACAACTCACCAATTGTGCTTACAGTGCCATTTATTTTGATGGAAGACATGCAGTCGAGCAATGATTACTACACAAACCATCACTATGCAAGCCTTGTGCGCTTTATCAGAATGTGCGGTCTTTTGATTGCCATCGTTGCGCCAGGATTTTATCTTGCTCTTCAGCTTTTTCACTACAACATTTTGCCACTAAACTTTTTGATAACCATTGCCGACACAACGCAAGGGCTTCCTTTTACGCCATTTTTGGAAATTTTGTTTATATTTTTGCTTTTCCAAATTTTGTATGAGGTCAGTCTTCGTCTTCCAAGTTATCTTGGACTTGCAACAAGCATTGTCGGCGCGCTTATCTTGGGCGACACAGGCGTAAAGGCAGGGCTTATTTCTCCACCAGGAGTCATCATCACCGCTCTTTCAAAAATTGCGCTCTACACAGTGCCAGAGCAGCAAAGTCAAATAACTGTTTTGCAAGTTTTGTTTATCATTTTGGGTGGTTCACTTGGAATTTTGGGCATTGTTTCAGGTTTTATTTATGTTGTCAACTATTTAAACACTTTGGATGATTATCACACTCCATACATGGCGCCGTATGCTCCAAGGATTAAAGACGACCTGCAAGACGGCCTTATCAAACGACCAATTGGCGCCAATAAAAACATGCCTCGGTCATTTCCAAACGGCAAGGGGAGGGAAAGATGAAAACGATTTCAGCCAGACAAACAGGCATTATTGTTTTTCTGACAATTCTTGCCAACAAAATTTTGGTGCTTCCTTCCATATTGTATAAAAGTTCAGACGCCGATTCAATTTTTGTTATGCTAACTCTTTTCTTGATTGAATTTTTGATTTTGCTGGTCTTTTTAAAACTCAAGAAAAACTATCCAAATCAAACTTTTTTAAACATTTTGCAAGAAAAACTTGGAAAAATCATTGCAAAAACGATAATTTTTGTCTTTTTGGTGTTTTTTCTGTTTAAAACAATGCTGACCTATTCAGTCCTTTTTGTCTATTTGAAAGACCTTGTCTATCAAGACGAATTTGGCTTTTTGGCGCTTATCTGCCTTATTCCAGTCATCAATCATGCAGCAGCTATTGGTCTTCGCTCGATGAGCAGAACTTTTGAAATGTTTTATTATTTGGTTGTGGTTGGCATCGTGTTTTGCCTTGCAATTGCCTTCTTTACCGACATAACAATGCCAATGCTTTTTGTGGCACCTGTTTCTTCTATGTTTTCATCAGCCTGGAAATGTTTGTTTGCCTTTGGTGACTATTTGGTGCTTTTTATCTTTATCGACCGCATAACAATCAAAAAGGGTGAAGCAAAAAAGGTTATGCTTTTTGCTCTTGTAGGCATCATTTTTGTGCTTGCAATTTTCACAATCTTCTATTCAAAATATCAGCTTACATCATTTATGCACAACAATGCGCTTGCAGACCTTTTGGTTTTTTCGGTGCAGTTTAACGCAATCGGAAGACTTGACATAGTTGCAATGCTGACCATTATGACGCTTGGTCTGTTTCAGCTTGAAATTTTCCATACTGCATTTTGTGATTGTTTTGTCATGGTTTTCAGCAAACTTTCAATCAAATACGCAATTGTTGTTTTTGACATTCTTTTTGCCGTCATTTATCTTGTTTTGATTGCAAAATATGAGGTTATGATAGACCTTGCATCAAACATTTTGCCCTATCTTGCCATTCTTACAAGCTATCTTTTGCCAATTTTGTTTTACGCGCTTTCATTTAAGCATAAAAGCGAGGTGAAAGATGAAAAAGATTCTTAATGCAATAGAAAGATATCCATTTATCATAGTTTTGGTGATAATTTTGTTGTTTTTCACGCCTTATGCACTTTTTTCACCAGGAGAGAGCAGAAGACGAGCCATTGTGCTTGCAATTGGTCTTGACAGGGTGGATGATGAATATGAAATTTCCTTTCTTACATTTATTCCAAAACCAAATCAGGAATTTGAGCAGTCAAATTCTGTGGTTTCAGGAAAGGGCTCTTCTGTTTCAGAGGCGGTTTTGGATGCTCAGCTCACTTTGGGCAAAGATATTGGTCTTTCGCATGCGAAAACCACTGTAGTCAACGAAAAGATGCTGGAAGAAGATGTGTCTTCTTCTCTTGACTATCTTTCTCGAGTGATTTCGCTTCCAGAAAACACCGTTTTTGTATGCACAAACACATCAGCAAAAGAACTTCTTATGGCAACAGATTCACTTGAAAAAAATTTGGGCTTAAAGCTTGATCAACTGATCTCTTACAACGCAAATGAAGTCTATATAACCGACACATCTTTGGAGGCTTTTTACAAAGGCTATTACAGTCCGCATAAATCTTCTCTTATTGGCTTTATTGAACATGTCAAAGAAGAGTCTTCAGGTGGCGGGAGCGGTCAAGGTTCAAGTGATAGTGGCGCTCAAAACGCAGGAGGTCAAAGCGGTGGACAAAGCGGAGGTGAACAAGCAGGCTCGTCAAACGCAGGCTCTTCAGGTGGCGGAAGTGCGGTTGCAAGTTCTTCAGGCGGAGGTTCATCAGGCGGAGACGAGGCCTCTCAAAACGAAGGTGAAAAACAGAGAGGCTCTCTTGAAGGGCAGAGCCAAATTTTAAACAAAGCTGATGCGGTTGTGCTTAGAGAGGGCAAAAAAGTGGCAAAACTTGATGTTGACAACTTAAACAGCATAAATCTTTTAAGTGAAAAGCGCTCTTTAGACAGCATAACGGTTGAAAATGTCAAATGTGAGTGTGGAAAAACGGTTGACATGACCTTTTTGCTTAAAAACAAACAGGTTGCCATTCAGACAGATTTTCAGAATGGGATTCCAATTTTTATCGCAAATGTTTCAATCGGAGTTCAACTCACTGAAATTGACACTAAGGGGCAAGAGATAAAGCAAAACGCTCAGTCCACAAAGATTTCTGACGAAATTGCCTCTGCAATCGAGAAGAAGATTCGCTCTGAGTTTGCTCGAATGCTTAAAATTTTGCGAGACAGCAAGGCTGATGTGATAAATGTCTATGACGAGTTTTATCGAGGCAACAGAAAAAACTTTGAAAAGTTTTTATCTTCCTTGAATGATAAAGAGGATTATTTAAATAATATAACTTTTATGCTTAACATGAAGATAAGACAAGATGGTTGAAAATCTTGACTAATAATGTCTTAAATCAAAAAAAGTTGAAAAATATCAAAAAAAAGCTTTTTATCATTTGTGTAAATTTTATTTTTATGATAGAATATGATAGTCTAAATAATGATAGGAGGCAGGAAAATTGAACGAAAACAACCAAAAACCTAAATTTAGATTTTCATATCTATTTTTGTTATTAATAGCAATTTTGCTTATTGTGCTTATCTTTACAAACACAGGCTATTCGGGCGAGAGACTGGATAACTTTAACGATGCTTATGAGCTTGTTGACGGAACCTATGTGAGTGACACAACAGGTGAGCCACAGAAAGCACAATCAATTTATTATACAGGTGATACAATCTATTTCTTGGTGGAAGGCTCAAGATATGCAGATTCTTTCCCAAACTACAGCGACTACTATTTAAACTTTAAGTCATTTGACGGTCAAATTGAACAGCTTTTGGAATACATCAGAACAAATCAGCCAAGCATAACTGTCATTCCTTCAGTTCAGGGCGTTGATTTCTGGGATATTCTCTATCCAATTCTCTATCTTGCATTTGGCATCTTTATCATTTGGATGATTTTCAGACTTATCAATTCTTCAAACAAAGGCGCTATGAGTTTTGGCAAGAGCAAAGCTCGCTCTTATACAAACAGTCAAGTCAGATTTTCTGATGTTGCAGGTGCAGACGAAGAGAAAGAAGAACTTGCTGAAATCGTTGAATTTTTGAAAAATCCATCAAAATTCACTCAACTCGGGGCAAGAATCCCAAAAGGTGTGCTCTTGGTTGGACCTCCAGGAACAGGTAAAACCTTGCTTGCAAGGGCTATTGCTGGTGAAGCAAATGTTCCATTTGTGTTTATAAGTGGTTCTGACTTTGTTGAAATGTTTGTCGGCGTGGGCGCATCCAGAGTTCGTGATCTGTTCGAGCAAGCCAAGAAAAACAAACCATGCATTGTGTTTATCGATGAAATTGACGCAGTTGGTCGTCAACGTGGTGCAGGACTTGGCGGCGGAAATGATGAACGCGAACAAACCCTCAACCAACTTCTTGTTGAAATGGATGGCTTTGAGCCAAATGAAGGCATAATTGTGCTTGCTGCAACAAACAGAGCAGATGTTCTTGACCCAGCTCTTCTTAGACCAGGCAGATTTGACAGACAAGTTTATGTCAACATTCCTGATGTGAGAGGAAGAGAGGGTATTCTTAAAATTCATGCAAGAAACAAACCTATCGACGAAAGCGTAGACTTTAAAACCCTTGCAAAAATCACAGTTGGCTTTACTGGTGCGGACATTGAAAACATGCTTAACGAGGCAGCCATTTTGGCAGCACGCGCAAACAGACCAAAAATCACAATGACCGACATTCAAGAGGGCATCAACAAGGTGACTATGGGACCTCAAAAGAAGAGCAGAATGGTCACCGAGAAAGACAAAAAAATCACAGCTTATCACGAGTCTGGCCACGCAATCCTTGGCAAACTTCTCGACCATACAGATGAAATTCAAGAAGTTTCAATCATCCCTCGTGGAATGGCTGGTGGCTACACCATGCAAAGACCAGAAAATGACAATTCATATATGTCTTGCAATCATTTGATGGACGAAATCGCAATGTGCATGGGTGGAAGAATTGCTGAAGAAATTGTGTTTAAAGACATCACAACAGGTGCTTCAAGCGATATTGCTCAAGCCACAAAGATTGCTCACAAAATGGTATACAATTGGGGTATGAGCAAAAACCTTGGTTTCCTTGGTCTTTCAAACGATCAGCAAGTGTTTATTGGAAGAGATTATCAAACACGCTCAGACTTCTCAGAAAAACTTGCGGCTGAAGCTGATGACGAAATAAGACAAATCTTGGACTATAACTATAAACGCGCAAAGAAAATTTTGACTGACAATCGCAAACTTCTCGACGAAATGGCAGAGCTTCTTCTCAGCCACGAAACAATCAATAAAGATGAAATTGACCTTCTTATTCAAGGCAAAACAGCAAAAGAAGTTGCAGAGATCATGGACATAAGAGAACATGAACAACGCAAAAAAGAAGAAAAAGAGCGCAAACGCCTTGAAGAAGAGCGCAGAGCAAAGGCAATTGAAGAGAAGATCAAAGAAGGACAAAGACTTTTAAGCGCTGGCATTATCACTGAAGAAGAATTTGAAAATATCAAGAAGGCATATCTTCAACCTGAGCCAAAAGAGCAGGCTGAGGAAGAAAAAACGGAAAACGCAATTTCTAAAAAGGCAAAAACGCTTGACAAAAAGCCTCAAGAAAAAGATAATGAAGTCAGTCAAGCTGAAAAGCCTAAGAAAACAAGGGCGAAAAAGCCTGAAGAAGCTGAGACAAGCAAAGACGCCGATAAAAAGAACAAAAAAGACGATAACAACAACTAATTGAAGGAGCAAACATGGCTGACACTGTAAAAGTTCAATCAATTGATGATCAATATATGGCAAAGATGAAAAAGAAAAGAATTATCACAAATTCGATAATTCTTTCCCTTTGCCTTATTCTTGCTTTTGTGATAATTTTGCTCGCTTGCCTTAGAATTGACCTTAAACCTCGATTTGATAACAATCCTGAGTATGTTGACATCACAGTTGATGGAAAGACAGATGTTATTTCATTTTCAAAAGGCGACGAAAGATATGATGAGTTTATGGCGATCTATAATAGTGCACTCAGCACATCAATCTTGTCTTCAATTTTCACTGGCAATGTCTATGGCTATAACATCGAATATGTTGGAACAGGCGCAAGCGACACAAGCGAAAGATTTTATGAAAGCTATTCAAATGGAAGTGGCTATGGAATAAGCAGTGCTCTTTCAAGCAGGCTTGGTTCAAACTATGTTCATTTCCGCTTTACCGAAGACCAATCAATCTATCATTCAAACGGAACTGTGCTTGATGGAAGATATAGTGACAACGCAATCTTCTATAAAGATGTTTATTTCACCATTTCAAGCGATGAAAATTCAACTGAAGTGACTTACTATTTTGGCGTTATGGACTATGGCAACTATCCAACAATGGTCAAAATCACAGTGGAGGCTCAGTCTTACAGCCTTTATGACTATGCAATGGAATTATAATAAAAAACTGCAAAATTGCAGTTTTTTTGTTGGATTTACAACATTTTTACAGGATTGACAAACATACAAAACTTTGATAAAATAAATAAAAAAGGAGAAAGGAATGGGAAAAGCTAATAAGAAGGGAAAGGGCCAAGGTGAAGTCTTTGATTTTGCAAGAATAGACAATCTTTTTCTTATTGCGTCTGAAAAAGTTGATTTGCCAGGGCATGAATTTGTTTCGCAAGAAAATCAAGACTATTTTACATTTTCAGAAAAAAGTTTATACAAAATTGGCAACTTTTTTGATGTTGTGGGCACAAAAATATATCAGTGGAAAAGAAATGCTGTTTTGGAAAATGAGGAAAATCACAAAGTTCATTTGAGTATCTTTAAATATGATAGCACATATATCGATTGGCAGATTTATCTCAAAAGCGAACAGGTATTTGATATTCAAGAAGATGCTCAGTATAGTGACTACATAACTATGTTTACCATGCTTATGGTGGAAGATTTTCTTATTAAAAAGTTGAAAGAGCTGGAAGAGGGTATGCTTTCTTCAAAATATTTTAAAATAAAAAAGGATTTGGAAGATACTTTTGCAAACATAGGATTTGAGACAATTAATGACATAAAAGCTATAGTTGGAAAAAATCTATTTGACAATATAGCCAAAGAATATTATGCAATTGGAAAAGCTCAAAAGAAAAAAGTTAGTGACATTCCAGTTGGAAAAAGATTTAAAGAATTTGAAACAAGATTGGACGAGAAAACAAGAAACCAATATTTGAAGGGGTTGGTTTTAGGATTTAATCCGACATATTACTTGAACCACGATTTATTTGATGCTTTGCCAAAAGAAGCAAGGGACAGGATTATCGCAAAAAGATTGAAAAAAATAAAAAGAGAGGGTGATGATTTAAAACCAGCAAAAGGTTTGTATATGGATATTTTTCCAAATGGCTATAAAATTAGTTCAGATGACTGCGAAAAATAAAAAACGGCGTGCGCTAAGATATGCACGCTGTTTTTTTATATGTTAATTGTTGCTGTAACCTTGTTAATTATTGCCGTCATCTCGCTGGAGCAGTTTTATGATTTTGTCTCTCAGAAGTTCGATTCGTCGCCTGTTTAGTTTTATCAAAACTATGATAATGATTGACACTGCCATGATTGCAAAGAATGTCATCAAAACCTTAAACGATGGTGCTGAAATTGAGAACAGCCATGGAATTGCTGAGACAAGTGCTGTTATTCCTACAAAGGAAATCCCCATTGCAAAACCTTTGACAAGCGAAACAGGAATGCATAGGGTGACAAGGTTTAAAAATCCTGTGTATGTCAGCACTAAAACGCAAAGTGATTTGTATTCTTCGGCTGTAAACACTTCAGGTGCTTGATTGTAGAACAAAATCATCACAATGCAGATGTTGAGAAGCATTAAAAGTGCTCGTGGCACTGCTCGTTTGAAGACTTGTGGAATAAAGTTTCCTGCAATCTTTTTCGAGTTAGGTTCAAATGTCAATATAAATGACGGAACACCTATAACAAACGATTCAAGCACCAGCATGTCTTTTGGGTCAAATGGATAATTGATTTGAAGGAACAGAGTTATAACAGTCAAGATGATGGCAAAAAGTGTTTTCATAAGGAAAATTGATGAGGAATTTTGCACATTGTTGATGACTTGTCTGCCTTCTTTTACCACATTTGGAAGTGACGAGAAGTTTGATTTTAAAAGCACAAGTTTTGAAATTGATCTTGCAACTTCGCTTCCGTCTGCCATAGCAATTGAGCAGTCGGCTTCTTTCAAGGCAAGGGTGTCATTGACGCCATCACCAGTCATTGCAACAACTTTGCCTTTGTTTTTCAAGGCTTTTATGATTGTGTATTTTTGCTCAGGTGTGACTCTTCCAAAAACGGTAAATTTGTCGGTCATTTGTTCAACTTGTTTTGTAGAGAGCCCCTCTAGCGAAACATATTTATCGCTGTTTTCAACACCTACGCGTTCAGCAATTTTTGAAACTGTTGCAGGTGAGTCGCCAGAAATGATTTTTATTTCAACGCCATTGTCTTTAAACCATTGTATTGTTGCAACCGCATCTTCACGAATATGCTCTTCAATAATGATAAAAGCAAGAAGCGTTGAGGTGCGTCCAGACATATCTTTTTTGAAGGCGTCACTGCTTTCGGCAAGAGCAATAACTCTATAGCCTTTGTTTTGACATTCTTCAATCAATGTTTTTTGCTGGTCAGTGAGTGGACAGCCAATATTGGTTACCGAACCTAGAAAATATGTCTTTTTATTGTCAAATTGTGAAAGTGAGTATTTGCGCTCTGATGAAAATTCAACCACATTCAAAGCTTTCCAGTCGCCATTCTTGCCAAACTCTTCAATCATGGCATTTGAAGTTGCGTTTGAAGTTTTTTGAACATTCAAAATGTTTGATAAGATTTTTTTGATAGAAGAGGTTTTCTTTTTTGTAAAGGTCATAAAGTCAACCACTTTCATTGTTCCGTCAGTTATTGTTCCTGTTTTGTCAAGGCAGAGGATGTTTGTTCTTGCAAGCATTTCGATCGAGTAAAGGTCGCGCACCAGAGTGTTTTTCTTGGCAAGTTTGACAACTGCAACTGCAAGCGCGATTGTGATAAGAAGAAACATTCCTGAAGGTATCATGCTGGTCAGCGAGCCAGCTGTTTTTGTGATTTGACTTTGAAGAGTTCCGCCAAGCGAATATTCTTTCAAAAATGTTAAGATACCAATTGGAACAATGGCGATACCGATGTATTTGATAAGTCTGTTGATGTCTTTAAACAGGTTGGAAGCTGGAGCTTTAAACTCTTTTGCCTTTTGTGCCATTTGTTCAATATAGTTGTCTTTGCCAACTCGGTCAACCTTTGCGTAGCACTCACCAGAAACGATAAAGCTTCCTGATAAAAGGTGGTTTCCTTCACTTTTTTCAATTGAATTGGACTCGCCAGTCAGCAAACTTTCGTTGACTTCAACTTTTCCGCTTAAAATTATGCAGTCGGTTGGGATTTGATTTCCGCTTCCGAGAATTATTATATCGTCAAGCACCAATTTGTCAGAGCTGATGATTTCTATTTTGCCATCGCGTAAGGTTTTTATTTGTGGCCGAGTGACCATTGAAAGTTTTTCAACCGCAATCTTTGCGCGAATTTCTTGAATGATTGCAATGGCTGTGTTTGCCACGATAACAAACAAGAAGAGTAGATCGGTATAAGAGCCAACGCAGAACAAAGCAATCGCTATAATAAGCCAAAGCATATTTAAGAATGTGAAAATGTTTTTGACAAAAATCGAAAGATAGGTTTTTGAAGTTTTGACAGTTGTATGATTTGTAAGTTTGTCATTAATTCGAGCTTTGACCTGTTCTTCAGTCAAACCAGTTTCAAGCTGTGGCTCAAACCTTTCAACAGGCTTTTGAGACTCTTGCTTTTTTTTCGGTTTAAAAATGCTTTTGACCTTTTCAAGAAAAGTTTGTTTTTCTTGTGGCTGTTTAAGCACATTGAAATAGGCTCTGCCTTTTGCTCTTTCAAATTTTTCTGAAGTTTTCAAACTGTTTTCACCAAAAAACTTTTCACTTTGTGAAATTGTTTTTTGATTTTCAATTTTTATTTCTTTTCTTCTCATAAACTCCAATATTAAATTACACAAATAATTATATTTGTTTTACAACTT
Organism: uncultured Clostridia bacterium; assembly: GCA_944348085.1. Classification (GTDB taxonomy): domain Bacteria; phylum Bacillota; class Clostridia; order Christensenellales; family UBA1242; genus Caccovivens. Next base: position 6,775 of record CALVMU010000006.1, on the reverse strand, counting down.
TTTGTCAACTTTATTGACAATAGATTTGACTTTGCTTTTTAAAAACATTAATATATTTATAGGAGATGAAAAAATGTTATTACAAATTCCTAAATCGCTAAAAAATTTGGCAGATATTTTGCCTGAAAATTTATATGTTGTCGGCGGTTACAATAGAAATCATTTTTTAGGAATAAAGGGTGAGGACATTGACCTTTGCTCTTCAATTAAGGTGGAAGAGCTTGCCAAAATTTTGGAAGACACTGCATTTGAGGTGAAAATAAAAAACAAATTTGTTGGCACTGCAATCATTACGCATGGCAAGGACAAGTTTGAATATTCCACTTTCAGAAAAGAGTTTTACAAAGAAGGTGGCTCGCACACTCCTGAAAGAGTGGAATTTATCACAAGTCTTGAAGAAGATGCAAAGAGGCGCGACTTTTCTTGCAACGCGATTTATTACGACATCAAAAATGATAAGTTTATCGACATTTATGGCGGCATTGAAGACATCAAAAACAAAGTTTTAAAAACCATTGAAACGCCAGACTTTGTCTTTGCTCATGATGGGCTTCGCATTTTAAGACTTTTCAGGTTTGAGTGCGAGCTTAACTTCAAAGTTGACAAACAGACTTTGGCCTCAGCCATCAAATTTTCTTCAAATGTTCGTGATATTTCTGGCGAAAGGGTTATTCACGAAATCACTTGCATTTTACATAGTGGAAATCGCTATCCAGGCTATTCAAAACCAAAAGCGTATCTTCGCGTTTTCAAACAATTCAACAAATACAAACTTTGGCCAGTTTTTGGAATTGATTGCGCAAAAGTCAAACTGAAAATGGTCAAAAAAGTTGAGCATAAATCGCAAGGCTTTTTGATTGATGTGGTTGACACTGTCAAACCTATTTCAATTTCATATTACTTAAACCTTATCTTATCAGAGCATTTTGGGCTCAACAAAAAAATGGCAAGTCAATATATAAACATCTTGTCAGGTTATTATGACGCACTAAACCGTCTTCAAAACAAAGATTATTTCTTTAAATATTTTGATAACTTTCCTCTTATTTACAAACTTTTGGTGCATAAGTCAAAATATCTTGCAAACAAATATGACTTTTTCTATAAATATATCATTTCACACAAGCTTATCATAACTGTCAAAGATTTGAAGGTGAGTGGTGAGGACATTCAAAAATATTATCCAACTGTAAAACCATATCGTTATAACGCAATTTTGGAAAGTCTGCTTTCTGATGTTTTTGAAGGAAAGCTTGACAACGACAAAAAAGTTTTGATAAAAGCGATTGAGCAAAAACTTAAATATTTATGATTTTGCTTGAAAAACAAAGAAAAAATCTGCAGTTTTGCAGATTTTTTTAAACATTTTTCTGTGGAGGAATATATTTCACGCCATTTGCTGGCAAGGTCATGCCTTCGCCAAGCGGTTCTGTTCCTTCAATGATAATTCCCATTTGAGGCTGATAGTGGTCATGCCTTATTTCTTTGCTTTCAACAAGCTTTCCATCTTTGTAATAGTCCAAATATCCCTTGCTCTCATAGCCCTGTTTTGGATATTTAAGACGGAAGTATTCGCCTTTATAGAGCACATGGTTTGAATATTTGCCATCAGTGTCAGGAATAATTTTGTCGCCATCATGTGGAAGAATTTTGACAACTTCTGAGCGCGTTTTTATCTCTTCTCCTTTTTCAAAATTTTTTCCATAGATTTCAACTTTTGCATTGTTTTCGTCACAAATGGTTTTGATAAAGATAGGGCAGTCAGAACTGTTTTTAAACACAAGGTCAGCATAGCCTTCACTTACCATGGCGTCAAAAGAAAGTGGAACATAAGAGGCTGGAAGAGAGTGATGAAAAGCGGTGATAACTTCCATATCGGCAAGCAAAAGGGCATTATAAAGTGTTGTTGAAGCTTGACAAACTCCGCCACCAGTGCCTGAAACATAGTTTCCGTCAATGATGATGTTTGCATTTTCATAGCCGTTTGCTTTGGTTCGTGGGCCAGTTGTCTTGTTAAACGAAATGGTTTCTCCTGGCAAAACAGTCATGCCATTAAAAGAGGCAAGGGCTTTTTTGATGTTGTTTTTTCTTTTGGTTGAACTGGTCGCATAACTTGTTGAAAATTCACTTCGTTTGCCAATTTGCTTAAGCAAACTTTCGCTGTCAGTGTTTGGCACAACTTCCACAAGTGGAATTTCAATGATTTCTTGACTTTTGTCTGCTATGGCTTTGTCAATCGCACTGCTAAGTTGGTCACGGTTGACCACATAGCCAACAGTGCCAGAGTCAATTGTAAACATGTTTGCGCTCTGCGGATTGAATTTGATTTGTGGAGTGCTTGCCTTACTCTCAACTTCCAGGCAAATTTCGTTTACTTTTTCTTCCATCCCTCCAAACAGACTGCTGTATGGCAAAGTGACAACAAGACCTTCATTTTTGATTTGCTTTTCCATTTTTTTCTTTTCAAAAATATTGCCACTTCGTCCAACTTCCATGGTGCTTGCAAGCGTGTTTTCAATGTTGCCAACATATTCAAAATCTTCACCACTAAGGCTCCAGGTTTGGTCGCCACTTTGAAGGGTGATTTTTGTGTTTGCCATGTCTTTTATAAGGGCAGAGGAAACAACTTGAGAGGCTTCTTCTTTGGTGAGACCTGAGATGTCTATTCCATTGACTGAGGTGTTTTGATAGAAGGTTGTTTCGCTATTTATTGGGTCTCCAAAATATAGCTGGCAAAAAACGAGCAAAGCAACTGCAATAATTGCCACAACGCCAAGCCAAATCAGCGATGATTTTTTGCTTTTTGTTTTACTTTCTTCCGAGCTGTTATTTTTGATTTTTTTGTCTTTTTTCACAAAAATTTCTCCTTTTGAAAGTATTATTTGTTTAAAAAACAAAAATATGCCAAAAAGAAAAGAATATATTTAAAGAAAGAAAAGCATTCTAAAAATATGAAACAGCCTTACAAAACAGCATTAAAAATTTTGCTTGTGGCATTTCTTTTGTGCCTGTTTTTTGTCGGCGTATATCTTATTTTGCTTTACACGGGTTGGTGGGAAAAACTCAACTCAGTCGACAAACTGAAAAAAGAAATTCTCGACCTTGGCATCTATGGAAGAGTGTTTTTTATTTTTCTGCAGGTTGTTCAAGTTGCATTTTTGCCAATCCCTTCGCCTCTGATTGTGGTTGCTGGCTCGCTGATTTATGGACCTTTTCAAGCATCTCTGCTTTCACTTGCGGGCATTTTGCTTGGAAGCGCAATCGCCTTTTCTATTGGCAGGGTGTTTGGCAAGAAGGTGGTCATTTTTATGGTCGGAAAAGAGAATGAAGAAAAGTGGTCAAAATTTTTGAGCAATGCAAAATATAGCTTTGTGCTTATGATGCTTCTTCCGCTTTTTCCTGACGATGTGTTATGTATGATAGCAGGGCTTACCGACATGAGCTGGACATTTTTTATGGTCACTCAGCTTGTTACTCGCACGATTGGCGTTTTCACCATGAGCTATCTTTCGGCGGGAGATATCATTCCTTATCATGGCTGGGGGCTATATGTTTGGGCATTTATTGGACTGCTTTCTCTGCTCGCCATTTATTTGACCACCAAATACAATAAACAAATAGAGGCTTTTATCTACAAACTTTTCAAAAAGAAAAATTAAAAAACTCAGCCCAAAAACAAAATTTTGCCTTCTTTGATATCTTTTGGCAATGCTTCATTCAAAATCAAAAGCGTTGTTGCGTTTTTGCCATACATTTTTGCGATGTCATTTATGGTTTGACCTTTTTTGACCACTATAAAAACATTATAATCTTTTTTCATTTTCACCTTCAAATAATATTTTGCGTTTTTCTTTAATAATATATGAAAAGAGGTGTTATGAAATCACTTTTCAAAACTGTTGCGCTGATAACTGCCTTTTCTGTGATAACGCGAGTTGTTGGCTTTTTCTTTAGAATCTATCTTTCGCGTGTGGTAGGGGCAGAGGCTCTTGGAATGTATCAAGTTGCTTTTTCCATTTTTATGGTTTTGATGACCTTTATTTCAAGTGGTCTGCCTCTAATTATTTCGCGCATGGGCTCTTCTTTTTCAATCTCAAAACAACATCATAAAGAGGGCTCGCTTGTGTCGACTGCGCTTTTGTATGGGCTAACGCTTTCTTGCATTCTCTGCGCGGTTGTGCTTTTGTTTAGAAACCTCTTTGCAATGCTTTTTACTGACGAGCGCTGTTTGCAAATTTTGATAATCATGCTTCCAAGCTTGATTTTCTCTGCGGTATATTCGGTTTTTCGTGGTGCGATGTGGGGGAAAGACAACTATTTCGCTCTATGCGCCAGCGAGCTTTACGAGCAAATCGTCAGAATTTTGGCTTGTGTTATTTTGTTTGCCGGTGCTTCATCTGCCATTGAAAATGCCTTCAATGTTGCCTATTCTCTCAATATTGCCTGCCTGTTTTCCATGCTTTTTGTGGTTGTGCTTTTCTTTTTCTATGGTGGAAAAATGTCAAAGCCTTCAAGGAAAATTTTTAAGCCGCTTTTCAAGCAGTCAACGCCAATAACTGGCATCCGCGTTGCTGGCAGTTTTATTCAACCTCTTGTTGCTCTTATTCTGCCAGCAAAACTTATGAGCATTGGCTATACCTCATCACAAGCACTCAGCCTTTATGGCATTGCAGTTGGCATGACAATGCCTTTGTTGTTTGTGCCAAACACAATAATTGGCTCATTGTCAACTGCGCTTATTCCAGACATGTCAAAGGCAATGGCGCAAAATGACCAAACACATATTGAAAACCGTGTGCGCTCGTCAATCATTTTCTCGCTTTTTATTTCTGCACTCTTTATTCCTGCCTATCTTGGAATGGGCGAGCTTGCCGGCGTCTTTCTCTATGACAACATAACAAGCGGAACTCTGCTGCAAGCCTCAAGTTTTGTTTTGCTTCCTCTTGGGCTGACAAATATAACCTCTTCTCTTCTCAATTCGCTGGGGATGGAAGTCAAATCGTTTAAAAACTTTATTTGCGGAACAGTTGTCATGTTTGTTGCCATTTGGTTTTTGCCTTCGCTTATCGGAATAAATGCATTTATTTGGGGCATGGGAGCCAGCTATCTTGTGACGGCGATTTTAAATCTTGTTATGCTTAAAAAGAAAACTGGCATAAAATTTAAACTAAGCAAAACCATTTTTCTTCTTATCTTGGCAATTTTGCCAAGCGGTGCGCTGACAGGCTTTGTGGTTGGACTTGCAAATCATTTTCTTCCACTTTTCTTCACGCTTGTGCTTGGCGGAGTGGTGAGCGTTTTGTCTTTTGTCTTGCTTTGTGGTGTGTTTGGACTTATCGACATAAAAGCGGTGTTTGTCAGAGCGAAAGATTATGCTGGCAATTTAAAATTAAAGAAAAAGCGTAAAAAGGCATGAAAAAAGCGTAAAAAAGCATAAAAATTTCAAAAAATTATGTAATTTTTTTAAATTAGCAAATAATAAAGCATGGTCACAATCGTTATTCGTTCAATTCTTATTTATTGTATCGTGCTTTTAGTGTTTAGGCTTATGGGCAAAAGGCAGATTGGTCAGATGCAACCTTTTGAGCTTGTTTTAACGCTTATCATTGCCGACCTGGCGACAATTCCTATGGCTGAAATTTCAATTCCTGTGCTTCACGGAATTGTGCCGCTGCTCACACTTGTTGTTTTGCACTTTGTGCTGACAATTTTTACAAGAGTGTCTGTTCACTTAAGCAGTTTTCTCTCTGGCAAGCCAGTTATTCTTATCAATCCAAATGGAATAGATTACAAAGCCATGAAAAAGCTCAACATGACCATTGACGACATCTTTGCTGCGCTAAGAGAGAAGGGCTATTTTTCAGTAGGACAAATTCAGTATGCAATTGTTGAGACAAATGGCAAGATTTCAGTTCTTCCAAAGGCTGAGTATGCTCCAGCAACAAGTCAAGATTTAAACGCCAAGCCAGAAGAAAGCTTTGTGCCAATCACGCTGGTGAGTGAAGGCAAGGTTTTGAAAGAAAATGTTGCACTTGCGCTATTAGATGAAAAGAAAGTTGAAAAAATGGTGAAAGATTTTTCTGGCGCCAAAGTTAAAGATGTTTTGGTTTTGACGATAGAACAGTCTGGCAAAGGTTATATTCAACTTAAAAAAGACAAGGGCAAAATGTTTGAAACTGCGCCTTTAAAACAGGTGGAGGGCGCATGAAGGTTTTTCATTATATCAATTTTTTTCTTATCTTTGTTTTGCTGGTTGCAATCTGTGTTGTTGAAGAGGTTTTGGTTTCATCCTCTTTGTCAAATGTGCAAAACAGTTGCTATCAAATTGAAAACTATATAACAGACAAAGACAGCCTAAAAGAAACCGATATTGTGCTTATGGTTGACAATCTTGAGTTTGATTGGACAGAAGATGAAAGCAAGCTTTGCTATCTTGTCAATCACATTTCAATCAAAGAGATAAGTTACGAAATTTCGCACCTGAAATCTTACATTGCAAGTGACGATATCGACGCTTTCAAAATGAGCCTCGATTCAATCAAAATGTATTGCCATAGCTATCTTCATTTTATGGGCGCAAATGTTCATAATATATTGTAAAAATCATTAAAAACAATAAAAAAACAGCAAAAAAATAGAAAAAACAACCCAAAAATTATGTTTTTTATATTTATAAACAAAAAAAGTTTAGCTCGCGCTTGATGTTGTTTGATTAAAACGGACAACAAATAAAAAAGAGAGAACATGTTAGATTTTGTAGTCTAATATGTTCTTT
>CALVMU010000005.1 GCA_944348085.1 uncultured Clostridia bacterium | reverse complement strand
AAAGAACATATTAGACTACAAAATCTAACATGTTCTCTCTTTTTTATTTGTTGTCCGTTTTAATCAAACAACATCAAACGCTTCTTTATTTTTTTGTGCTTTTTCCATATTTTCTTATATAATCATGTATATTTTAAAGCACTCAGGGGCAAACTAGAACTACAAGGATGAAACAAGTCCTTGAATAAACAGGAGGTGAAAACTATGTTTGGTAAGAATTCCAAAATGAACAAGTCTTCTAAGAGCGCAAAAGCTTCTAGAAAAAATGTAGAAGGCGCAACTGAGGCTAAGTCGAGCAGTTCAAGATCTTCATCAGAAGCAAAAAACTGCAAATAAGCTAGTTTTCAACCAAAAAAAAGAAGACAGAATGCTGTCTTCTTTTTTTATGCTCAAAGAGAAAATTAAGTGTCGGCGTTTTGTCAATTTCATTTTTTAAAATATGCCAATTTTTAATTAAGCTTCAGTTTGATATAGCGCAGAATTTATTTTTGAAAGTGTGATTGAAATTGTTATTGTTCCGCCCGAATTGTTGCTTGCAGATGCTGTCAAAGTGCACTGTCCATTTTCGTTGAAAGTGACTTGATTTTCGCCAGGTGTTGCATCAATAAGGCGGTTGTTAAAAGCAACGGTATATGTTGTGGTTGATTGTCCTGCAGCCTGCTCCAAAATCGCATTAAAGATAAAAACAGATTGGGTGCTTTGTCCGCTGGCGCTTCCGAAATAAACTAGGTTTGTTTTGTCTGTCTCTGCGCTGCCATTTTCAAGCGCAAGGTTTTCAAGTGAGTGCCAAACCGATGATGAGGTTGAGTAGGCATATTGAATTTGAATGTTTCCGTTTATGTTTGCGCCATTTTGGTCTGTAACAGTTATGTCGGTGATCGTTGCATATCTCATGGCGCTAAGGCGAGATTTTTCAAAAAGGGCTGTATAGTTGCCTTCAGTCTCAGCCGAATAGGTTGTTGAATAAACTCTTTCAAAAGAAACAATTTTGCTGTTGTCTTTTATCCAGCAAATAAAAGGATTGGTCTCAGGTGCCAGCTCTGTTGCAGTCAAAGTGACAGCTGTGCCTTCTGCTTTTGCCACATCGCTTCCACCAGAGGCTTGACCAATTGTTGCTTCGCTTGATGAAATTGTTGTGATGGTGTAATACTGCGTTATACCGCAAGAGGCAAGAAAAATCATAGGCGCAAAAATAAGCGCGCTAAACAAAACTTTCAATCCTTTTTTCGTTCTTTCACTTTTTTTCATACTTCTATTATTGATTATTTTGTTTTTTTTGTCAAATTATTTACGGCAAAACTAACTTTTTTTTGAGTATTTTTTCTTTCCTTGCATAGAATATGTTTTGAAAGGGGTTACTATGTGGGAATTTTCGCTCAATCTTAAAACTGAAAACTTTGAACTTGCAAAGTTTATTCACAACAACATTTCTGCCGTTTGTGCAAAATGGCATGGCGTTGTCACCTCGGTGGAAGAAGGTGGCTACATTTCAATTCTTATCGCCGTCAAAGAACAGGACAAAGAAAAAACGCAATCCTATCTGACAAATTGTATAATTGAGGTCATCTGCACTGTTTTTAAGTCAAGCTTTTTAGACAGCAATCTTTTTTTGCCAACTCAAGACCCACTAGGCATGAATGCGTTTAAAAAGGCACTTCTCAATTTTGATAAAGAAACTGACCGCTATCTTGTGCGAAAGGCGCTTAAGCTTGAAAAAGATTTGTTTTTGGAAAGTTTTTATCAGTTCAAGCTGTCTACGCTAAAAGCCAAATGGGCAGAGCTTGTCACACTTGCTAATGAAAATCGTGAATATCTGACCTCTACCGAAAGCTTTATCGACCTTTTGAAATTTTTAGTTGATAACCTTGAAATTTGTGAAGAAGAAATTTCAATTTATCAGAGTGAAGATTTGAGCTATCAAATTTTGGTGTCAGACAAACTATATCAAAACAGGGTTTTCTCTGAAGAAAGTTTGGTCTCTTCCATTATTGACCTTTCGCCTCAAAAGATAAACCTATATTTTGATGAAGACAGCCAGGCAATCAATCTTTTGCATAGGCTTTTTGAAGAGCGCATAACCGATAAAAAACATAGCATAATAAAACATCTTGGCAAAATCTAAATTTTTCTTTAAATTTCAGAACAATATTTTCAAAAAAATTGACAAAAACGATTGACTTTGATTGTTTTTGAGAATATAATAAAGATGAAACTTGGAGCAGAAAGACAAGTAGTTTGATTTGATGCGCACAGAGAAAGGTTGGTCGGTGAAAAACCTAAGCTAGATGAAAAACGAAACCACTTTTTGTGATGATAAGAACAAAACTCGAGTGGCATTTTGCAATTAAGGTGGAACCGCGGTTTGATTTTACAAATCGTCCTTAAGTTTTTAAGGGCGCTTTTTTATTTTAAGCGTCAAGAAAGGAGGAAAACATGGAAATTAAAAAAATGGAAGACAAAGAACTTGAAAAAGCAAGACACTCTCTTGCTCATGTGCTGGCAAAAGCACTTGTTCAGCTTTATCCAAGCACAAAACTGACAATAGGGCCTGCAATCGAAGACGGATTTTATTATGATATCGACCTCGACCATTCAATCACACCTGACGAATTTAAAGCTATTGAAAAGAAAATGCAAGAGATTATAAACAGAGGGGAAGAGTTTAGAAGAGAAGTTGTTTCAAAAGAAAAAGCTCTCAAACTTTTTGCTGGAAACGAATATAAAACTGAGATTATTAACGAACTTCCTGACGGCGAAGAGGTTTCAATCTATTACACAGGTGACGACTTCTTTGACCTTTGTCGCGGACCTCATGTGGACAGCACAAGAAGACTTCAAAACTATGGATTTAAAATTCACAGCGTAAACGGCGCATACTGGAGAGGAGACGAGAAAAACAAAATGCTTCAACGCGTTTATTGCTATGCTTTCAAAACAAAGAAAGAACTTGCTGACCATATCGCAATGCTTGAAGAGGCAAAGAAAAGAGACCACCGCAAGCTTGGACGAGAGCTTAAACTCTTTATGATTTCACCAGAAGGGCCTGGCTTTCCTTTCTATCTTCCAAACGGAATGATTGTCAAAAACATTTTGACAGACTATTGGCGTGAAATTCATAGAAAGGCTGGTTATAAAGAAATTCAAACACCAATCATGCTTTCTCGTCATCTTTGGGAGACTTCTGGACACTGGGATCACTATAAAGCAAACATGTATACAACAGTGATTGATGAAACAGACTTTGCCATCAAACCTATGAACTGCCCAGGCGGAGTTTTGGTTTATAAGAGTGAGCCTCACTCATATCGCGACCTTCCACTCAGACTTGGCGAGCTTGGTCTTGTGCACAGACATGAAAAGTCTGGCGAGCTTGGCGGACTTTTGCGCGTTCGCTCCTTCACTCAAGACGATGCACACATCTTTATGACACCAGCCCAAATCAAAGATGAAATCAAAAATGTTGTTGCTCTTATTGACGAGGTTTACAGCGTTTTCAATTTCAACTATCATGTTGAGCTTTCAACTCGTCCTGAAAACAGCATCGGTTCTGATGAGGATTGGGAAGTTGCAACTCAAGGTCTTAAAGACGCGCTTGACGAAATTGGCAAAGATTATGTCATCAATGAGGGTGACGGAGCCTTCTATGGCCCAAAAATTGACTTCCACTTGACTGATGCAATTGGCAGAACTTGGCAATGTGGAACAATTCAGCTCGACTTCCAACTTCCACAACGCTTTGACCTTGAATACACAGGCGATGACGGCGAAAAACATAGACCAATCATGATACACCGAGTTATCTATGGTTCAATCGAGCGAATGATGGGCGTTCTTATTGAACATTTTGCAGGAGCATTTCCTCTTTGGCTTGCGCCTGAGCAAGTGAGAGTGCTTGCGCTGACTGAACGCAACAATGACTATGCCGAGCAAATAAGAAATCAACTTTTTGACCTTGGCTTTAGAGCAGAAGTTGACACAAGAAATGAAAAAATTGGCTACAAAATAAGAGAGGCTCTTTCTATGAAAGTTCCATATCTTATCATTGTTGGCGATGAAGAAGAACAAAACAAAACAATCTCAATCAGAGGCCGTGGAAACGAAAATAAATCAGGTCTAATTTTGCAAGATTTTATCGAAAGACTGAAAAATGAAATAAATTCTAAAAAAATCTAGTTGAAATTGTTTGCAAAATGAATATAATTATGCTAAACTAAGGAGGAAACGATTATGAATGGTGTTTTTCTAGCATTACTTGTTATATTCGTTGTGTTTATGTTTATTTTCGTGTTTATGAAATAGGAGGATTTTTATGGATGTTTCTCAAATTATCTTAATTGTCGTTATCGTGCTTCTCGTGATTGCTTATCCAATTTTAACAACCTCAAGAAACAAAAAGGAAAGACAAAAACTTGACGAGCAAACAAATTCTCTCAAGCGTGGCGACAAAGTTATGACAACAAGTGGCGTTGTCGGAACGATTGTTGATCTTGTTCAAGAAGGTGAGAGAAAAATTGTGACTCTTGAAACTGGCTCTGGCAAAAACAAGGGGTATATGGCAATTGATGCTTACGCAATTTATGCAATTTTAAACAGCAATCTTGAGCCTATCGATCAAAAGAAGGAAGAAAAAAAGGTAAGCAAAAAAGATGTCAAAAAAGCTGAAAAGGCTGAGACTGCTGAGGTTAAGACTGAGGCTAAAACAGACGAGGTAAAGGCTGTTGAGGCTAAAGTTGATGAGAAAAAGGAAGAACCTAAGGTCAAAAAGAGCGAAGCAAAAAAGATAGAGCCTAAGAAAAAAGAAGAAAAAGCTAAAGAGAAAAAAGAGGAAAGCAAATAAGCTTTCCTTTTTGTTTGATTCTATCTTGACAAAAGGGCGCAAGTTGCTTAAAATAACACTTGAGGAAAAAATATGTTTTACGACGAAAACACAAACGACATTGATTTGACAAATTGCACAATTTCTGATGTGCGAGCTTTTTTAGACGAAAGAAATGAGCTTGAACCAAAACTTACAGAAGAATATGAAGAGCAAGATGTGCCTTCTTTAAAATATGAAATTGTCAGATTTTTGAAATCTATAAATTCAATTGATTTAAAAAGTCCAATTTTGAAAAAATCTTCAATCAAAATGATTCCATCTGATGCTTTAACTCAGTTTGATAGGCTGAGACTGATAAAAAATCCAGTAAATGTAAGCCTTAATCATCAAAAATGTCAACATCTTCTTTCTTGTGAATTTGGAGAGGGGCTTTTTGCTGACCCAAAAAAGCTTATAGACCCAAGCATCTATGTCAAAAATCAACGATGTCATCTGGCGGCTTATTTGTTTACGAATAAACTTTCTGAATTTAAGCCTCAAATCCAAACAGGATTTTACAATCGTCAAGAAGAAACTTTGCAAGGCGCAAAAGGCTATCTTCATTCAATTTGCGTTTTCAAATTCCATGGAGAGCGCAAAGTGTTTGACGGCTCTCATGGCTTTGTTATGGATGAGAAGTTATACAAAAATCTTTTTAACTTTAAAATGCTTTCTCACATTGATTATGACAGGTTGAAAGCAGATTTGCCAGTTCTTTCTAAAACAGTTTTCAGCTTGCTGGAATATTTTCTTGCGCCTGACATCGTGATGGATTCAATAAAGAATGGTAGTTATGAAAAACTTGAATGGCAGTGATAAGTGTTCACTGTCATTTTTTTTATTCTCTAAACATAACATACTCTAGAAAAAAGAGTATATTTTTTTCAAAAGGAGTCAATCATGAAATTGAAAGCAAAAAAAAGTTCGATAAAAATGCCGAAAAATGCCTTTGTTTTCTCTGTTGCGAAAGGTGCGCTTGTGGCTGTTTGCGTTTCGCTTGTGCTGGTTCTGCTTTTTGCGTTTTTGCTTAAGTTTACAAACATTCCTGAAAGCACAATCAAGCCTGTCAATCAAGTGATCAAAGGTCTTTCAATCCTTATAGGCGTTTTTGTTGGGCTTCGAAAAAGCAAAGAACTTGGGCTTGTTAGCGGACTTTTGATAGGTTTTATCTACACAATCGTTGCCTTTGTCATCTTCTCAATCCTTGGTGGAGTGTTTGCCTTTGACCTTACTTTTCTTACTGACATTCTCTTTGGCGCTGTAATGGGAGCAATTTGCGGAATTATTTGCGTAAATTTGAAAAAATCTACAAACTAAAAGTCAAAATCAATTGACATGACAAGGTAAGTTCTTATATAATTAAAAAGTAAATGCACAATTTGCTTTCAATTTAAAAAGGGGACTTACATGGTTAAAAAACGATCTATAACTCGATTTGTCATCTTGTCAATCATTGCACTTGTTTTGGTGCTTTTGACTGTATGTTCTTTTACTATTCCTGGCACAACAACAAACTATAACGGTTTTATTGGTTCAATTCCACTTGGGCTTGATTTCTCAAGTGGATATTCTGTTGTCTATAACAGCGAAAAGTCTTCATCAAGCGACTTGACAGTTTCTGAAACAATAGACCAAACTCTGCCAAAGCTTGATAGATTTCTCTCATATCACGGCTTTTCTGAATACACGATTGCAAAACAGGGCGATGACCAAATCAAAATTGAAGTGCTTGACGATGAGTATTCTTCAACCATTTTAGGCCTTCTTGAAAGCCCTCAACAAATTTATTTCACAGTTGAAGAATATTCAGAAGAAGAGGGCGGAAACACAAACCCTGAAAGTTATTTGGGCAGTTCTGACATCTCATTTGCACAAGTTGGCTATGACCAAAGTGCAGGTGTCTATGGCATCAACATTTCTCTTACTGGTCTTGGCAAAATAAGCCTTCAAAATTTGATCACTCAAGCAAACAATATCGGCACTGACACTGTCTATATCTATGTTGGCGAGATTGGTTCAACTGCTTGGGGAACAATTTCGGTAAGCGACTTAAGAGATGGCATGTTTATTCAGTCTTCATCTGCTTCAAACACAAATTCAGCTTATTCAACTGCATATCAAACAGCCAGCAACATTTTTGTTGGAACTTTTGGCGTAAACTTAACCCAAAACTCGCTTACAGCAATTTCACCAAGACTTGGCGACAACGCTTGGATGCTTACTTTGATTGCTTTTCTTGTGTTTATCGTTGCAATCATGATTTTCTTTGCTGTTCGTTATGGCGACCTTGGTCTTCTTGCATCTTTTGCAATGGTTTTCTTTGTGACTCTTCAACTTTTCTTCATGCAAGCAATTCCATTTGTGATGCTTGACATGGGCGGAGCTGTAGCAATGTTTATGTCTGTGCTTTTGTTTGCTCTTTCTGCCGTTTTAATCATGGAAAGAATTGGCAAGGAATATGCTCTTGGCAACCGCATTCATGTTTCATGCAAAAATGGTTTCCGTCGCTCTTTCTGGCGCATCTTTGACCTGCATATCATCGTGCTTGTAACTTCTGTTGTAATGCTTTTGATAGGACAATTTGCTCTCTCATATTTTGGAGGTGTGATGTTTATTGCAAGCATTGTTTCAATGTTCTGCCTCTATGTGCTTTTCAGATTTTTCGTAAATACTTATCTTCCACTTAACAGCACAAAACCTCAAAAAATGAGGCTCTATCGCGAGGCTAATGTCAAAGAAATCAAGGAAGAGGTGGAGATTATTCCTGAGGACAAAGCTGACTCCTTAAAAGGAGGAGATAACAATGGCTAAGAAAATTTCAATCAATCAAAAGTTTGACAGAGCAATTGAAAAAAGCAATTTCAACTTTTTCAAAAACTTTAAATTTTTTGCAATCGTCTCACTTGCACTCATAATCATTGGTGCATTTATGTGCGGTTTCTTAGGTTTCAACCTTGGCTCAGACCTAGCAAGCCTTAGCACAATAACTGTTTATACAAATGCAGAAGGCTACACAACAGGCGACAACATTTCAAGCTTTGACATCGACACGGCAGAGGGCTATGACGGAGCTGTCAAAGTTATTTCTGACGCGCTCGCTTCAAATGGCACAAGCGCTTATTCAATTGAAAAAACAACCATCAACATTACTGACCAAAACATTTTAGGCGCAAAAGCACTCGAGATAAGTTTCTATAACGATCGCTCACTTTCAGAAGAAGAACAACAACTTCAAAATCAACAAATCAAAACTGCACTCATGCAGGCTTTTGGCTATTCCAGTGGAGAAGCAGTTGTCGTTGAAGGGGTGACTGACGCAAAAATTTTATCGTCTTACAATAACAACATGACAATCGTTTACAGCGCAATTATCGCACTTATTGTCAGCATTTTGTTTGCAATCATCTATCTTGTTTGCAGATATGAGCGGGCGGCTTTTGTGACAGGCTTCTTTACAATTATGCATGATATGGTGCTTTTGCTTGCTTTGCTTGCTATCACAAGAGTGCCAATAAACCTTGCAACAATCGGCGTTTTTGCCTTCACTTTCTTTATGAGCGTGATAAACCTTATCGTGTTCTACAGCAAGTCGAAGGAGATGACGGCAGGCGGTGCGGTTGATAAAAATAAGGTTTCAGTAGTTGCAAATGAAGTCACAAAGTCAAACATAAAATTCAATTTCTATCTATATCTTATTCTCTTCATTCTTGCAATTCTTATCATGGCTTTCTCAAGCTCATCAACGATGCTCTTTACAGGACTTTCACTTTTGCTTGCGGTTTTGGTAAACTATTTCAGCGCACAATTTATTTTAAACGGTTTTTATGGCATGGTTTACAAACCAGTCAAGAAAAACAGAAAACTTATTTAAATAAAAAGGGGAATATTTCCTCTTTTTTTATTTTTCTAGCTTTATTTTACGCTGAAAAAATAGCATTAAAAAATTAATTAATTATTTATTTAAAATATATCTTTATAAACGCTTGACAATTTTTTTGCGGTTTGATATAATCACTTCCGTCATTGAAGACAAATTTGCACTCAAAGCAGATTTACTTGCCGTTGCCAAAGAAGTTGCAGAAAGCCAAAACAAAATTTTTCTGCAATGAAAGGGTCTTGCCATCAAAGGCTCTGTGGTTGCAAGTGGAGATTGAAAACTTTGGGGAAGGACAAAAACAAAAGGAGGAAAAAATCATGTCAGTTATTTCAATGAAACAACTTCTTGAAGCAGGCGTTCACTTTGGTCACCAAACTAGAAAGTGGAACCCTAAGATGAAGAAATACATCTTCACAGCAAGAAACGATATCCATATCATCAACTTGGAAGACACATCAGCTCAAATTGATAAGGCATATCTTTTTGTTCGTGACATCGTTGCTTCAGGAAAAAGCGTTCTCTTTGTGGGAACAAAAAAACAAGCTCAAGAAGCTATAAAGGAAGAGGCAGAAAGATGCGGAATGTTCTACATCAACACTCGTTGGCTTGGCGGATGCCTTACAAACTTCAAAACAATCAAGTCAAGAATTGAGCGCCTTAACAAGCTCAATCAAATGGAAAAGGTTGGCGAATTTGACCTTCTTCCTAAAAAAGAGGTAACTCTTTTGAAAGCTGAAAGAGACAAGCTTGAGAAAAACCTTGGCGGAATCAAAGAAATGAGAGAACTTCCAGGCGTTGTTTTCCTTGTTGACCCTTGCGTTGAACACATTTGCGTAAGCGAATGTAAAAATCTTGAAATTCCAATGGTTGGACTTGTTGACACAAACGGCAACCCAGACGGAATCAGCATTGTTATTCCAGGAAATGACGATGCAATCAGATCAGTTAAACTTATTGCAAGCGCTATCGCTGATGCTGTTATCGAGGCAAGAGAAGGCGTTTCTATGAAGAAAGAAGAAACTGCTGAAGAGGAACAAATCGACATCGAAAAAGTTCTTGCAGAAACAAAGCCAAACCTTGAAATTGCTGAAGCAGGCGAAGAAAACAAATCAAAGAAACCTGCAAAGAAAAAGCCAGCAAAGAAAAAGGTAGAAAAAGCTGAAGAAAAGAAAGACGGCAAAGCAGAAGAAAAAACTGAAGAGAAAAAAGAAGAAAAGAAAGGAGAGTAATTATGGAATTTACAGCAAAAGACGTTGCATCACTTAGAGCAAGAACAAATGCAGGAATGATGGACTGCAAACAAGCTTTGACAGCTTGCAATGGCGACTTTGAAAAGGCTATCGTTTGGCTTAGAGAAAAGGGCATTGCTGCTGCAGCAAAAAAACAATCAAGAATTGCATCTGAAGGGGCTGTAGCTTCATACATTCACATGGGTGGAAAAATTGGTGTTCTTGTTGAAATCAATTGCGAAACAGATTTCGTTGCAAAAACAGACGCTTTCCAAGAAATCTGCCACGATGTTGCTCTTCAAATCGCAGCTTCTGCACCAAAATATGTAAGAATTGAAGAGGTTCCTGCTGAAGAACTTGAAAAAGAGAAAGAAATTTTGAGAAATCAAGCTCTCAACGAAGGAAAACCTGCTCAAATCATTGACAAAATGGTTGAAGGAAGAGTTAAAAAGTTCTATCAAGATGTTTGCCTTATGGAACAAACATTTGTTAAAGATCCAAGCATGACTATCAGCCAATACATCAATGAAAAGACACTTCAAATTGGCGAAAAAATCTCTATCAGAAGATTTACTCGCTACGAACTTGGTGAAGGTCTTGAAAAGAGAAATGACAACCTTGCAGAAGAAGTTGCAAAACAAATGAAAGGAAACTAAAACAAAATCAAGTGGACAAATTTTTGTCTGCTTTTTTGTTTTAAAAATGAGATTTTTTGTTTAAAATGTAAGATTCGTTTGTTTAAAATATGAGATTTTTTTGTTTTTAAAAACAGCAATTTCACACGGCTTTTTTAGCCAAAGTATATTGACAATAAATGCTTTTTGTGATAGACTAAAGCGGTGAGGTATTTTATGGCATTGAGTGGTATAATTAAAGCAAATTTACATGAAAAAACAAAGAATTTGATTGATTCTAACAAGGAATTTGAAGATAAAATCGCTTCTTTTTCTACAATTTTGACATATTTTAGTTTTTCAGAAAAAGATGTTGCAAATGTGATTGACAGAATTTGCCAAAATGGAAAGATAAAGCTTGCTGATCAGCTTATTGAACTTTTGAAAGAAAACTATCTTGATGGAGAAATTTTTTCGGCAAATAAGGATAGGGTCAAATCGCTTAAAAGAATTTTGCTTGAAACAATTGAACTTTATGAGGAAGATTCCAAGAATGTTTCATCGCAAATAAAAGAGGTTTTGGCGCTTGCAAAACAACTCAATCTTTCTCCATATCGCATTGCACTTAAAACAAACATAAGAATGGCAACTGTTGACAATTTCCAAAACACTTTGGAGGCTTTAACTAAAGAGAAATATAACTTAAACAAAAACGAAGAGAGCGCTCTTTTTTCTCAAGAAGAGTATAAACAAATCATGCAACAATGCGCTTCAATTGCATGTCGCGTTAGCGCTGACAATTTGAAAGAAATCATTGACCTTCTCAAAAAACTTTCTTATGACAAAGAGCAAGATTGTTATCATTTTGATGTAAAGTCATTGTTAAAAGAGACGCCGTCTCTTTTGGCTGTTTCTGTCGACAAAATGGCAAACACAATTGCCTTGCTTGAAATTGTTTGTGATGAAAACAAAATCGCAAAGGCAGAGCTTCTTGATAAAATTTCAAAAAATCCTTCAATATTAATGATCAGCTCTGAAAAATTCAACGAAAATTTGGATATTTGCCAAAAAATTTATTTCAACTTAAGCAAAAAAATGGACAAAAATTTGGTTTTAGGCAAATTTTTAAAATCGCCAAACAATCGCAAACTTGAAAAAAGTTTTTATAATTTAGATAATTTGGAAGCAATCACAAATTCAAAAAGTGAAACATTGCTTTTAAAAGCAGAGCTTCTTGAAAAATTTGTGGGCGCGCAAAACGCAATGAATTGCTTGCTTGATAAAGCAATTTTGTCAACAGACTTGACAAAGCTTGGTTTTGTTCTTGCATATATTGCAAACGCTGATAACAAAAATAAGAACAACCATTTAAAAACCACTTTTGTTGCAAATCCTTCAAAATTTTTAAATGTTTTAAGCCTACAAAAAGCGCTGAATGAAAATGATGATGAAACAAACAACGCTTCTGGAAAAAACAGAGATTATCATAAAAAAGAAGAGAATGTTGTAGATAAAAATTTCCCACTAATCTCTTCCTCTGAACTTGTTAAAACAATTGATAGTTACAAAACAATAAATTCAGAGCTTTATGAAAAATTTGTCGCTTCAGTGAACTCTTTTGCTGGAGACATTCAAACTGATAAAAAAGCCAAAAGAGAATATTATAAAAAATTAAGAGAAATGAACAGGCTTTCAAAAAATCCTCAAGACAACGAGCCATCAAACGATAAGTCAAATTCTGAAACAGACACAGATGACACAACTGACAATAAAGAAGGCGATAACACCACTCAAGACAATATGGATGAAAGCAAAGAAGAAAAAACGCCAACTATCGATGACATAATTGCTGGAATAGAGGAAATAAAGCGTGAAGGACCTAAAGCATTCTATTCAAAAGTGACACCAGACGACTTTGCGCATGGTGTGCCACAATATCGTTCGATAAGCGGGAAAACTTTTGATGCCGTTTATACAAATATTGCAAATTTCTTTAACTTTTTTATCTCTGAAATAAAGAAAGAAAAACGAAATTTTTTAAAAAGCATTGGATCAGATGAGTTGTGCTTTGATATGAAAAAACTCCAAGAAGTTAAAAAGGCTTTTGGAAGAATTGAAGGAAACAATGCATGCGTAATGTATCATACTATAGATATTGTTGAAGTAAACGGTTTTGAATTAAGACAATGGGCATCTATTTCAATGCGTAATGAGACAGCGTCTATATTAAACAGCTCAATTGACACAATTATATCTGCATATAAACGAAATCAAAAACAATATAAATCCATTGAATCGCTTTTTGTGGAGAAAAATAAAGAAGGTTGGGAAGAATTTGTAAAGAGATCAAACATAACCGAAATAAATCACGAATATCATCTTCAACAATTTTTAATTTTGTTTATAATTGCAAAGATGAATGCGTTAAAAGAATTTTTTACAGATGAAGTTTTGAAAATTGCATTCAATGATCCAGAAGATATGCTCATGCCTTATTTAAATAAAGAACAAGAATATGATGAAAATTTAAATGCACCAGACATTATAAAAGACATCGAATATTTGAGAACCAATAACTTTGATAGTGTAAATGTTGCCGCTGCAACTTCCATCTTTTTCACAAAGCTTTTAGAAGCTTTAAATAACACTTTGAAGGATCTTTCACAACAAAAAGATTATAAAGATGTTCTTGTTTATTCAAGATTGCAAGATAAAAATTCAAAGATTAATATTCTTGATGCAAGACAATATGAGGCTAATTTAGCAAAAACTGAAAAGTATATTCAGGAAATTGAAGATATTCTTGCAAATAAAAAAGATTCTGTAAAACTTTATTATGGACCAAACTTAGAAATGTATGTCGACCTTGGAATGACTGATGAAGACAATAAACCTGCAATGGCGTTGATTAAACCAGATCACACAAATTATTACATTAAGCCAAAAGGGGAGTTTGCAACAATCGACCCAAGAACTATTCACATTGTCAAAGTTGAATTTGTTGATCCAAAACTTAAATGATTTAAGAAAATGACATATTATTTAATATGTCTTTTTCTTTTTCGAGCTTTTTTATAAAATTATTAATATATTGACTTAAAAACATTTGCAAAATCAAAGGTTTTTGTGTAAACTTATAGCTAAGGAGCATATATAAATGAATGAAATGATAGATGAAATCTTAGCCTCTTGCAAAGATGAAATTTCAAAATCAATCAACCATCAACTTAATGAATATATGGTGGTTAGAGCAGGCAGGGCAAATCCTCATATTCTCGATAAGGTTTTTATTGATTATTATGGAGTGCCAACGCCTCTTAAAAATATGGCAAGCATAACAGTTCCTGAAGCGCGAATGCTGTGCGTTTCAGTTTGGGACCAAAGCCAAGTCAAAAATGTTGTCAAAGCAATATCAATGGCTGACCTTGGAGTCACTCCAAACGATGACGGCAAAGTTATCAGGCTTGTTTTTCCAGTTCTGACTGAAGAGCGCAGAAGAGACCTTGTTAAAGACATCAAAAAAATCGCTGAAGAGGCGAAAATTGGTGTTCGCGGAGCAAGACGAGACGCAATGGAAATGATTGAAGACCTTGAAAAAAACGGCGAAATCAGCGAAGACGAGCAGTCAGCAGCTGAAAAAGAGGTTCAAAAAATCATTGACAATGCTTGCGATAAGATTGATGAGAACTTTAAAGCAAAAGAAAAAGAGATCATGGAAGTCTAAAATTTTTCTTTAAAGGAACGCTGATGTCAAATTTAATTATACCAAAACATATCGCAATCATAATGGACGGCAACGGAAGGTGGGCAAAAAGAAGAGGTCTGCCTCGGAATGCAGGGCATAGAGCTGGAATAAAGGCAATTGAAAAGACCATTGAAGGAGCTTTGGGTTTAGGCGTCAAATATTTGACTTTTTTTGCATTTTCGACTGAGAATTGGAAGCGAAGCAAAGATGAAATCAATGGAATTTTTGGTTTAATCCGTGACTATTTAAAAGAAAACCCTGACTATTTTGAAAAGAAAAATATCTGCGTCAAACATATCGGTGAAATTTCACCTTTTCCAGACGACCTTAAAGATGAGCTTGCAAAAAGCGAGAAACGCACCTCAAAAAATGATAAACTTGTTTTAACGCTTGCTTTAAATTATGGCGGACGCGATGAGATTGTCAGAGCGGTGAATAAGATTATAAATTCAGGCAAAGTGGAAATAAAATATAAAGATATTGAAAAAAATCTCGACACAAACTTTTTGCCAGAGCCAGACATTGTGATCAGAACAAGTGGAGAAGAGAGGCTGTCAAATTTTATGATGCTTCAAATGGCTTACAGCGAGCTTTATTTTCCAAAACTTTATTGGCCAGACTTTGACGGCAAACAACTTTTAAAAGCAATAAAAATCTACAACAAAAGAGAACGCAGATTTGGAGGAATAACACAATGAAAACAAGACTTATGACATCAATTTTAATTGTGGCAGTGTTGGCTATTGCTTTTGTTTTAAAACAAACAGTAAGCCCATATTTCTTTGACGCACTCATTCTTTTTATCACAATGATGAGCGCTTATGAAATGAGCAAACTGCTCACCAAAATGGACAAGCCAAACAATCAAATTTTGGCAACCATTTTTCCAGCTTTTTTGATGTTGTCCATCCTTTTAAACACAGCATTTGACTCAAGCCTTGGCGTGATTTACGGCATTGTTATTGAAGTGGCTTTGATTGTGATTTTCTTTGCAATCGCATTTGTTTGGCCACTTATCACAAAGGGCAAAACCACAAAGGAAATCAGATATAAACGCCTTCAAATTTCAAACACTAAATACGCTTTCCAAAAAGCAATGAACACAGCTTTTACTTATGTTTATCCTTCATTTTTGCTTATGTTGATGAGCTATATCAACCACTTTGACGAGCTGACAACATCCTTTGCAAATGTAGGCGAGTTTGGTGGATATTTCTCACTTGTAGCACTTTTGTTTGCTTTTCTTATTCCAATCTTTACCGACACTTTTGCTTATCTTGTTGGCGGAATTTTTGGTGGAAAGAAGCTTTGTCCAAAAATCAGTCCAAACAAAACAATTTCTGGCGCAGTCGGTGGACTGCTTGCATGCGTGCTGTTTTCAACTGCACTTTACTTTATTTTCTTCTCAATTCCAGAGCTCAGAACAATCTTCGCTGTCAACAATTTTGAATTTTGGCATGTTATCATAATTTCTTTCATAGGCTCGGCACTCGCTCAGGCTGGTGACATTCTTGAAAGCCTTTTCAAAAGACAAGCTTCTGTCAAAGACAGTGGCCGTTTCTTGCCAGGGCATGGTGGCATGCTTGACAGATGCGACTCTTATATGTTTGTGATGCCTTATATTTTTCTTGCATTCAGCATATTTATACTTGTGGCATAATATTGTAACTTAAAATTGACAAAGGAAAAGTTTTTAAGCGATAAATCAAGTTTAAGCGAGGACAGACAAAGTGACCTTTCTTTATATTCTTCTTGCAATTGTGATTTTGCTTTTTATGGTGCTTATCCATGAATTTGGCCACTATTGCGTTGGAAGAATGTTAAATTTTAAAATTACAGAATTTTCGGTAGGGTTTGGTAAAGCCCTCTTTTCTCGTAAGAACAAAAGAGGGGAGCTGATTTCTCTTAGGATTTTTCCGCTTGGCGGGTATTGCGCTTTTGAAGGCGAAGAAGACTCTTCTGACGGCAAAGACTCGTTCAACGCACAAGCACCTTGGAAAAGGATTCTTGTTTTTGTTGCTGGCGTTGTTTTCAACTTTGCAACCGCCGTTGTTTTTTCACTTATTCTTCTTTGCACAATTGGCTACGACATTCCACAAGTGGTCACTTTTGGCTATCCAACTGCATCAGAGCAGATTCAAAACGGCTATGTGATAACTTCGGTTGAAGAAAACAGTCAAGTTTTGTCACTTGATGAAGAACTTAGACTGCAAGAGGGTGATGTCATCATCGCAATTAATGGCGAAAAAATCGATTTTGCCTATGGCGTCAACTATAGCACAGCCATTGAAAATGAACTTGATAAAGCTATTGCTTGGGCAAAGGAGAACAACAGCTCAGTCACAGATTATCAGCTGATCGAACTTACAGTTCGCAGAAATGGAGAGTATCAAACAGCTTATACAGGCTTTTCGGTGTTAAAGCGCGCCAAAGTTTTAAGCATAGACTCAGAAACAGGTCAACCAGTTTTGGGAGAAGAAGAAACCGCATATTCAACTGGCATCAGCGCAACAGCGTATGTTCACACTTTCTGGGAAGCTTTAGAGCGATGCGTTCCATTCGCTTTCGGGCTTGCTTGGATTGTTTTAAAATCGCTATGGCTTTTGATAACCTTCCAGCTTTCAATCGCAGAAATTGGAGGACCAATCACAACAATTGCAACAATTGCCTCTTTCACTCAGGCAAACCTTGCAAATGTGCTTATTTTAATACCTTTGATTTCGGCAAACCTTGCAGTCTTCAACATCTTGCCCATTCCGTCGCTTGATGGCTCGCATGTGCTTTTTACAACCATTGAAGCAATCCGCAAAAAGCCAATAAAGCGCGAAATCGAAAATATGATTCACACCATCGGACTTTTTATATTATTTGGGGCGGTGATTATAATTGACATTTTGCATTTTGTGTTGTAAAATGTTGCTATGGACGAAATTCTGCAAAGGCTGAATAAAGCCTGTGACAATAAATATCAATTTTTAAAAATCTATGAGGTGATTTACGATAAAGCATCTTCTATTTGCACCTTTACTTTTTTGTATCCACTTTCTCATGAAGATATGACAGCTGAAAACCGCACTGAGCTTGAAGGACTGCTGAAAAATGTTTTGTCACTCAATGCAAATGTGCGCGTTAAGTTTAAAAAGAGCTTTCTTGACGAGGTGCTGATTAGGCGCGAAATTGCAAACTTTTTCAAAAATGAGAAAAAGGCGCTTGCGCCTTACATATTTGAAGACAACATCGAAATTTCAAGAGAAGACGATCAAGTTGCCATAAAAATAAAACTCAACCAAGACATTTTTGCAATGATAAATGAACTTGATCTTAAAAATGCACTTCTTTCATATTTAAATGAAAAATTTATCGCATCATTTTCAATTGAAATTGAAGAAAATGAAGACACTGTGCCAGACGAAATTGACGCGCCAGACATCATTCCAATCTCTTCAAACAAAGTTGAGCGATATGAGGTTGAAGTTTTAAAGAAAATTGTTGGCAGTGAAATCAATCCAAAACCAGAATACATCAAAAACAATAAAAAACCAAAGTCAATGGTTATTCTGGCGGGCAAGATTTCAAACATCGTCAAAAAAACTTTCAAAATAAAAAAGGGCAAAAAAGCAGGTGAGGAAAAGGCGTTTTACACCTTTACTCTTGATGACGGTGACAAAATCGACTGTCTCTATTTCTGTTCAAAAACTCATGAAAAGGTTATGGACAGCTTGCAAGATGACATGTTTTTGCTCTGCTTTGGCGATATCAATGTGGGCTTGAGCGGAAACAACACCTATTATGTGAAAAAGATTTCTTGGGCTCAGAAAAAAGAAAAAATCGAATCTGCACAAATTTCTTCTATCACCGAAAACGATTATTCAAATCATAAGCAGGTGGTTTTTCCAGAAAAGATAGAATTGACAACGCAAGCCTTCTTGTTTGACAAACAGATAAATTACAACGACAATGTAAAAGGCAAAAATGTTGTTGTGTTTGATATTGAAACCACAGGTCTTAACTTTGAAGAAGACGAAATCACTGAAATTGGAGCGGTTAAAATTGTAGACGGTGTGATAAAAGAAAAATTTGCCACTTTTGTAAAGCCTACAAAACCTATTCCTGAAGAGGTAAAGGCTTTGACTCATATCACTGATGATATGGTTAAAGATGCGCCTTCAATCAGAGATGTTATCTATGACTTTAAGGCATTTTGCGATAACTGTGTGCTTTGCGGTCACAATGTTGTCGGCTTTGACTTTAAATTTATCAAGAAAGCTGCAGAAAAAAATGGACTTTACTTTAAAAACCAAATTATTGACACCTTGGTGCTTGCAAGAACATCTTCGCTCAGGCTTGCAAACTATAAACTGGGCACAATCGTTGCCGCTCTTGGTTTGACGCTTGAGGGAGCGCACAGGGCATATAACGACGCGCTTGCAACAGCGCAGGTTCTTCTTGAACTTTCAAAAGTCAAAAGCAAATAAGTTTTTTTCGCAAAAACATGGACAATTGACAAAAATTGCTTAAATCAAAGGCAAAAAATATTATAATTTTTCTAAAAAATAAATAAATTTTATATAAAAGGTTGATTTTATTTGTTTGTTGTGTTACAATAAAGTTGACTAGAATAGAAGCGCGTGGGGAGTGAGCAAGATTTGTTCACTCCCTGCTTCGTAAATAAAGGAGGTTATTTTGGCAAGCAAAACAAAAACAATTTGCGAAGAAAAAGTTGTGCCTGTTATTGAAGAGATGGGCTACGATGTTATCGAAGTTGAATATGCAAAAAAGTCTGACGGCATGAACCTTACTTTCTATATCGACTCTGACAACGGCATTTCAACAGACGATTGCGAAAAGGTGAGCAAGGTGATTGATCCGCTTCTTGACGAAATCAATCCAACAGACGACCAGCCTTACACCTTAAATGTGAGCTCGCCAGGTCTTGACAGACCAATCAAAACTGAGCGAGATTTCAAGCGAAATTTAGGTCAAGAGGTTGCCATCACGCTGTTTGCAAAACAAGACGGAATAAAACTTTTTGAAGGCAAACTTGCAAGCTTTGACGAGACAAGCGTGACAATTGAACCAACGCTTTCTAAAAAGACTAAAAAACCTCTAGCAAGTCAAATCACAATTCAAAGAGAAAAAATTGCGCACATCGTGCCAATAATAAAATTTTAAGGAGCAAAAAACATGATAAACAAAGATTTTTTTCAAGCATTAGAAGACTTACAAGCAGAAAAGAAAATTGATAAAGACACTTTTATTCAAACTCTTGAAACCGCACTTACATCAGCCTATAAAAAGATGTATGGCGAGGCAAAAAGTGCACTTGTAAAATTAAATCCTGAGAAAAACACAATCAGAATTTATTCTTACAAAACAATCGTTGACAATGTTGAAGACCCAGACAAAGAAATCTCTCTTGCCGAGGCAAAACTTATCAAAAAGTCTTTCAAAGTTGGCGACATTGTGCAGACAGAAGAGTCAACAAAAGATTTTGGCAGAATTGCCGCTCAAACAGCAAAACAGGTTGTTATGCAAAAGCTTAAAGAAATGGAAAGACAAAACGCTCTTGACGAACTTTCTGAAAAGGAAGATGAGCTTCTCACAACAATCGTAAAACGCATTGACAACGGCACTGTCTATGTTCAAATTTCAAATTCACACACTGAAGGGGTTATGCTTCCTTCGGATCAAATCCCAGGCGAAAAATTCAATGTTGGCGACAGAGTTAAAGTCTATGTGAAAAAGATTAAAGACTCATTCAAAGGCACACAAATTCAAGTGACAAGAAGCAACATCGGCTTTGTAAGAAAACTTTTCGAGCTTGAAATTCCAGAAGTTGCAAATGGTGACATTGTGATTAAAAACATTGCAAGAGACCCTGGCAACAGAACAAAGGTTGCAGTTTACACATCAAAACAAAACATCGACCCAATCGGAACTTGTGTTGGTTTCCACGGTCAAAGAATTGACACAATCATTTCTGAACTTAATGGCGAAAAAATTGACCTTATTGAATATACCGACGACCCACTTGAATATATTGCAAGAGCGCTCAGCCCAGCAAAAGTTTTGAGCGTTGAGACAAATGAAAGCTTGAAAGCTTCAAGAGTTATCGTTCCAGACGACAAACTTTCACTTGCA
Source organism: uncultured Clostridia bacterium (assembly GCA_944348085.1). GTDB lineage: Bacteria > Bacillota > Clostridia > Christensenellales > UBA1242 > Caccovivens. The sequence goes on along the minus strand of CALVMU010000005.1, from coordinate 39,739 downwards.
ATTGGAAAGAATGGTCAAAATGTCCGTTTGGCAGCTCGTCTTACTGGTTGGAAGATTGAAGTTAAAAGCGAAAGCTCAGTTTCAGCTCAAAACACAAAAGAGCCTGAATATGAACTTACTGAACTTAATGATGACGCATTTGAAGACCTTGGCGACCTTGAAGAACTTGAAGATTTGACTCCAATTGACGATGAGGAATAATCATGGAAAAGCGTCAGCGTATGTGCATTGCCTGCAGACAAATGTTTGACAAAAAAGACCTTAAAAGAATTGTTAAAAACAGTGACGGACAAATTTTTGTCGACATGACAGGCAAGGCTAATGGACGAGGAGCATACATCTGCTCAAGCAAAGAGTGCATGCAAAAACTCAAAAAGCAAAAACTTTTAAACAAAGCTTTCAAATGCGCAGTGGACGAAAAAGTCTATCTTGAATTGGAGGAGAAAGTTGCAAGAGACTAAATTAATCGGTTATTTGAATATTTGCCGAAAAGCAAACTATCTTATAATAGGCGGAGAAAAACTTGAAGACTACAGCAAAAAGCTTTATCTTGTTTTATATGATAGCAAAGCTGGAAAGTCGACATTAAAAATTGTTCAGTCCCTAAAAGACAAAGGGCTCAAAACAATTGCAACCGAAAATTTGGGAAAACTTATCGCAATTGAAAACTGCAAAATTGTAGCAATCAAAAACAAACAACTTAGCGAAATAATTGAAAAATTATGTGAGGAAAAGGAGTAAACTTTGGCAAATCAAACACTAAACAATTTAAAAATCATTCACGACATGCAAAAAGAAGGAATTATCAACGCTCATATCAAAGATGTGCGTTCTTCGAAAGTTCTTCTTGACTCTTTTGCGCAAAAATTGCAGGCGAGAGCCAAAGCAATTGCGCTTGAAGAAGAAAACAAGAAAAAGCTTGAACAAGAGGCTGCGGCAAAAGTCATAACTGAAAAACCTCAAGAAGAAAAGGTTATAACTGCCAGCGAGCAGGCTTTTTCAAACGGTCAAGGACAACAGAATAGATTTAAGCGTTTTGATAACGAACAAAAACAAAACAAATTTTCTTCACAAAGACCAAATGACCAAAGACCAAGAGACTTTAAAAAGGATGGTTTTGGCAAAACTCAAAATCAAAAACCAATGTTTAACAAACCAGGTCAAAACAAAAAGCCAGGCAACAACTTTGTTTCAACAAAAACAAACAATTTCCGTTCCTTTGCAAGCGCTGATGCACCTGAAATTGATGTTGAAGCAGAACGAAATTATGCAAACAAAGCAAAATTTGCTCAAAAGCATTCAAACAATGAGGAGCGCAAAATTCAAAATAAAAAATCATCTTCGTCAAGAAGAAACAATGTGCTTGTTGAAGATGAAAACGGATTTGAAGAGATTTCTTATGGCTCTAGAAAGAGCGTTGTTAAAAAGAAAAAGGAGACCGCTCCAACTCAAGTTACAGTTATCACTCATGCTGTTATGACCTCAAAAGAATTTACTGTGAAAGAGTTTAGTGAAAAGATTGGAAAACCAGTCAACGAAATTGTCAAAAAGCTTATGCTGCTTGGAATTATGGCGACAATCAATTCAAACATCGATTTTGAAACAGCCGAGCTTGTAGCAAGCGATTTTGGAATCACGCTCGAACTTAAAGCAGGCAAATCCTTTGAAGAAAAACTGCTTGAAAGCGCTAAAACTGAAGACGATGAAAGCGCGCTTGTAAAGCGTCCACCAATCGTTGCTGTTATGGGACATGTTGACCACGGAAAAACATCACTGCTTGACGCCTTCAGAAAGACGAATGTTGTAGGCGGTGAGGCTGGTGGTATCACTCAAAGCATTGGCGCTTATCAAATTGAATTTAATGGCGAAAAAATCACATTTATTGACACTCCTGGACACGCGGCTTTCACTCAAATGCGTGCTAGAGGTGCGCAAGCAACTGACATTGCAATCTTGGTTGTTGCGGCTGATGACGGAATTATGCCTCAAACAATTGAAGCTATCAATCATATCAAAGCAGCTGGCGTTCCTATGATTGTTGCAATAAACAAAATGGATAAGCCAGAGGCGAACCCAGACAGAGTTAAGCAACAACTTGCTGAAAACAACATTCTGCCTGAAGAATGGGGCGGAGATGCAATTTGCGTGCCATGTTCAGCAAAGACTGGTGCAGGGCTTGACGACTTGAAACAAACCATTTTGCTTGTTGCTGAAATGCAAGAGCTTAAAGCAAATCCAAACAAAATGGCGGTTGGCGTTGTCATTGAAGCCGAACTTGACAAGTCAAGAGGTCCAGTTGCAAACATTATCGTTCAAAACGGAACTCTGCATGTTGGCGACTCTGTTATGACTGGAATCACTTACGGAAAGGTGCGTGCAATGTTTGATGACAAAGGCAAATCAATTAAATCTGCTGAGCCATCAAAACCTGTTTCAATTTTGGGACTTAATGAAGTGCCATCTTCTGGTGATGAAATTTATGGAGTTGAAGAAACTCTTTCAAAGGCTGTTATTCAAGAAAGAATTGACCGCATAAAGAAAGAACGCGCAACTCAATCTTCTGGCGTGACTCTTGACACCTTTATGAATAGAGTGCAAGAGGGCAGTTTGAAAAACCTTAATATCGTGCTTAAGGCTGACACTATGGGCTCAGTTGAGGCGCTCAAAGCTTCACTTCTTGCAATTCGCAACGACGAGGCAAAAGTCAACATTGTTCATAGCGGAACTGGTGCAGTCACAGAAAGTGATGTTTCTCTTGCTCAAACAACTGGTTCAGTTATAATCAACTTCAATCAAAAGACATCAGCAAAGGTTAAAAACATGGCTGACAGTGCAAAGATTGAAATCAAAGAATACAACATTATTTATGATGTTGTTGACGACATCACAAACGCAATTAACGGCATGCTTTCAGTTAAATATGAAGAAAAATACATCGGAACTGCCGAAATCCGCATGGTATTTAAACTTTCCACTGCAGGAAAAGTTGCAGGAAGCTATGTGAAAGACGGAAAAGTGACTAGAAACGCGGTTGCAGTTGTAAAACGCGGAGATGAAGAACTTGGAAAGACAACAGTTGACTCACTTAAGATTGTCAAAGACGAGAAAGCCGAAGTCGCAAAAGGTTTTGAATGTGGAATTAAACTCCATGACAACATCGATTTCAAAGAAGGCGACATGATCGAATTTTATGTTAAAGAGGTTGTAAAAAGAGTTTAAACGCACACATTAAACTAAACAATTGAAAATTAAAATAAAAGGAGAAAAACTATGTCTAAAAGATTTGATAGAGCAAACAGTCAATTGCAAAAAAATATCGCTCTTATTTTGCAAAATAAGATGAACGACCCTAGGATTTCGCCTTTTGTTTATGTAAGCGAAGTGAATGTGACACCTGACTTTCAATATTGCAAAGTGAAGATTGCTCTTGATAGCGACGACCAAAAAGAGCTGGAAGAGACTATAAAAGTTTTGCAGAAATCTGAAGGCTTTATAAAGCGCGAGCTTGCTGACATGGTTGACATGCCACACATGCCAAAACTTCAATTTGAAATTGACAAAGGAACGCAAGCAAGCATCCGCGTCAATGAGATTTTGAAAACACTTAACATTCCAAAAGAAGAAGGTGAAGGTGATGACGAATAAAACATTAAAGAAAATTTCAAAGATCATAAAAAAAGCATCATCTATCGCCATTTTCTCTCATACCGATCCTGATTTTGATGCAATTGGCTCTGCTCTTGGTCTGAAATATTCACTTGAGCTTTGCGGAAAGAGAGCAGACTTTATTTCATCAGAAAAGCAAACTGAAAAAGCCGAGAAAATCTTTGGCAATGATTTTTGCACCAAAAAATTTGATAGAGAAAGCTATGACCTTTTTATCAGTCTGGACAATCCAGCTCGCTCTAGATGTGAACATGAAGAAGTGTTTGGTGAAAACACAAACTCAATCTTGCTTGATCATCATAAATCACTAGATTTGCAAGGTAAATATAACTATACAAACACAAACAAAAGTTCTTGCGCAGAAATTGTTTTAGACTTATTGGAAGCTGGTCATTTCCCAATTGACAAAAGGGTTGCAAGCTGTTTGTATGCCGGTCTTTCAACAGACTCAGGCGCATTTATCAACACAAACACAAATGCAGACTCATTTTTAGCAGCTTACAAACTTTTAAAATATGGCGCAAATTCAATAAAGTTTAATGAAGAGCACTATCGTTCTATGACTGAAAAAGAATTGAATATCAGACAATTTATTTACAACCATTTTAAAATCGAAAAAAATATCGCCTTTTGCACTGTTTCACAAGAAGATATGAAAAACCTTAAGGCAAACAAGCGTGATTTTTCACAAATCAGCTCTGAACTTATAAAGTTTGACAAGGCAAATGTTTCTTTCAGTGTGGTTGAAAAAGAACCAAAAGCGTTCTATTTCTCTTTCCGTGCAAAAGAGGGCTTTCCTGTCAGAGATATTGCTGAAAAATTTGGCGGTGGCGGGCATTTGTATGCCTGTGCTGGCAAGATTGTTGACCAAAAAGCAACTGCTACAAGCGTGGCAAAACTTATTCTAAAAGAAGTCAAGCATAAATTTAATTAGAGAGGTCAAAATGCAAGAATGCGCAATATTGCTTTTGAATAAAGAAAGGGGAATGTCTTCAAATAAAGCGGTCAACAAAGTCAAATTTTTGCTAGGCGCAAGCAAAGCTGGACATTTAGGCACGCTCGATGTGCTTGGCGAAGGCTTGCTTCCTGTCACACTAAACAAAGCAACCAAACTTTTTGACTATTTTCTTGAAAAAGACAAAGAATATGTGACCATTTTCAAATTTGGTCAAACCTCGCCAACGCTTGACCTTGAAGGAGAACTGACAGAAGAGGACAAAACTCTTGATCTATCCGAAGAAGAGGTCAAAAAAGTGTTGCCCAAATTTATTGGAAGACAAAATCAAATGCCTCCAATCTATAGCGCCAAAAAAGTAAATGGACAAAAAGCTTACTCGCTAGCACGAGAGGGTAAAGATGTTGATTTGAAGCCAAAAGAAATTGAAATTTATGATATCAGACTTTTAAAGAAGGTCGATAAAAACACTTTTGAATTTAAAGTTGCTTGTTCAAGCGGAACCTTTATTCGTTCTCTTTGCAGAGATATTGCAAAAGAATTGTCAACATGTGGTGTTATGCAACGCATAATACGCACAAGATGTGGAATTTTTGACTTAAAAGACAGCTATACTTTGCAAGATATTGAAAACGGCAAATTTTCACTTATTGGCGCTGACACCATTTTTGAACAAACCTCAATTTCACTTGATGAAAGAGAGTTTGAGCTTGTCAGAAATGGCGTTCAAATTTCAGACATGCCTTGTAAAGATGGAAAATACAAAGTTTATCATGACAAGCTTTTTCTTGGACTTGGAGAGGTTTGTCAAGGCAAACTGAAACTCTTGATAAGGCTATTTTAAATGCCGCAAGCATCAATTTGATTTAAACATCTTATCGATTGTGCTAACCTTATATTTCTCAACTTTTAATCGATTGTGCTAACCTTATATTTCTTAACTTACATTTATTGTTTCCAATTTCAATCAACATAAACTTATTGATTTTCTCGAGCGAAAAAGCATTCAACAAAAGGAGGACAAAATGGCTATCAAATTTGGACCGTCTGGCTGTGGTGACGAATTTTATGAGCAAGGCTTTAAAACGATAATGGAAGTGCCAAAATGGGTGAAAGATTATGGACTTGACGCTTATGAATATTCTTTTGGACATGGCTATCAAATGAGCAGTGACACAGCTCGCAAAGCAGGCGCACTCTTTAAAGAACATGACATTGCGCTTTCAATCCATGCACCATTTTACATAAACTTTGCAAATCCTGACCCTGTGATGTATGAAAAAACAAAGGGCTATATCAACACTGGCATAAAACTTATGCGTGCTTTCGGCGCAGACCATTTGGTGTTTCATCCTGCTTCTTGCGGAAAGCAACCTCGTCAGGAGGCACTTGAGCTGACAAACCAAAGGTTTAATGAATTTTTCAACTCTCTTGACTCTGCTGGAATGCTTGACGGCATTTGGCTTTGTCCAGAAACAATGGGCAAGTCAATGCAAATTGGCACATACGAGGAAGTTATCGACCTATGCTTAAACAACAGCCACCTTGTTCCAACTTTTGATTTTGGACACATCAATGCGCTCGAGCAAGGCTCGATGAAAAGCGCTGAAGACTTTAAAAGAGTGCTTGACCTTTCAATTGAAAAACTGGGTTTTGAGCGCACAAACAACTGTCATATCCATTTTTCAAAAATTCAATATGGGCCAAAGGGCGAGGTGAAACATTTAAATTATGACGATCAACTTTATGGGCCAAATTTTGAACCCCTTGCCGAGGTGCTTCTTGAGTATAACCTTGAGCCACGCATAATCTGTGAGTCTATGAGCATGATGCCACATGACGCGCTCATTATGAAAAACATTTACCAAAGCCTTAAAGAAAAAGAGGGGAAATAATAGAATAAAAATATAAATAAATTTTCATAATCACTAGACAAATAACTTTTTATGTGATAGAATAAAAAAGAAATTTAATAAATTTAATTTGAAGGAGATTAATATGATTTTTGCAGGAGATTTTAGAAAAGGAACTACATTTGAAATGGACGGAGCTGTTTACTCAGTTGTTGACTTTTTGCATGTTAAACCAGGCAAAGGCTCACCATTTGTAAGAGCAAAACTTAAAAACGTTATGACTGGTCAGGTGAAGGAGACAACTTTCAACCCATCTGATAAATTTCAAGTTGCCGTTATCGAGAAAAAAGAAATGACTTATCTTTACAACGACGGTGAAATTTACTATTTCATGGACACTGAAACTTATGATCAAATTCCTCTTAACAAAGACAGCATTGAAGACGCATTAAACTTTGTGAAAGAAAATGAAAACTGCACAATGTATTTCTACAAGGGCAATCCATTTGCTGTTTATCCTCCAACTTTTGTTGAACTTGAGGTTGTTGATTGTGAACCTGGAATTCAAGGTGACACTTCAAAATCAACCACAAAACCGGCTAAAGTTGAAACTGGCTATGTGCTTGGCGTTCCACTTTTCATCAACATTGGCGACAAGATCAGAATTGACACTCGTGACGGCTCTTACATGGAAAGAGTGAAATAATTTAAAATAAATTTTAAAAACAAATTATTCGGAATTGTTTAAAATAAAATTATTCAAAATATAATACCAAAAAATAAAAATAAAAAGCACCCAAAAGCTCAAGCTTTATAGGGTGTTTTTTTGTGCAATGTTTCAAATTAATCGAAAGTTTCAGCTTCATTTTGCAAAGGTCTTCCAGTTCGAAAACTATGGAATATCTTTTTAAATTCATCGTTTCTAATAGAATTATTCACTTTGTTTATAAAAGTCATTTTATCATTAATGCTTGCGTAACATGCTTGAACTAAAGAGACTTTTATCTCATCCTTTCGACCAAAATTGATACCTTTTTGTTTGATAAAATTATTTCTTTTTATTTCATTTAAAATTGTTGGAATATTGTTTATTGATTTTTTTACATATTCAATCAGCTCTTTGCTTTTTATAAAGCTGAACAAACCATGATAATCATCATCTTTCAAATCTAGATTTATTTCAACATTTAGGTATATAGAAATGGCCTTCAAAATTTGACTTACAGTCATTTTATCTTTTTTATTTAAAATATCTTTAACCTGTCTGTATATTTTGCTTTGTAAATAATATGGATAATTATTTTTATAATTACCATATTTTTCTCCTCCAAATTTGCTGTTCATCAAATTGATGTATGTTTTGTTTTTGATATATGGATTTGCTGAAACATGATAATCATCCATGATAATTTTTCCAACTTCTTCAGTCTCAGTGTCAAGCACAACAAGTTCCATCTCATGCCTTTTATGCACATTGACATATTCGATCACACGATATCTTTGCTTGCAAAAATAAAATTTTTGATTTTGCAGATTGTATTCAAAATTCAACATAAAATTTATTTCGCCAAGAGTCATCTCTTGTAAAAAATCTATTTCTCGTTCTAAATTATTCACATATTTCATGAAACACCTCTTATTTTTATTTATAATACAAAATCCTGTTTTTGTCAATATCAAAAAGACAAATCACGCATATTTTATTCGTAATAATTTAAGGACAACCTTCATAATTTACTTTAGTAAAAGGAGGGGATATGCTTGAAAAGATTTTGCCTGACGAGCTTTACAATCCACTTGCAAAATATGTCAATTTTAAAGCGATAAATGAAATCCGTTTAAGAGTGGACAAGCCAGTCGTGCTGGCAATTGGAAGTCAAAAATTTTTTCTTTCCTCTCATGGAACAACTGGAAACATCAAAGAGGCAATTTTTCCTAGCAAGACCATGATTGAAGACATCATCTTTCATGCTAGTGAATGTTCAATCTATTCAGTCAACGAACAGTTGAAGCGAGGTTATTTGGTCACGCAAGGTGGAATAAGGCTTGGGCTTGGCGGTGACATTATTGAAGAAAAAGGCGAGATAAAAACACTGACAAATTTTAGCTCAATCAACATTCGTATTCCTCATGAAATACGCAACTGTTCTCTTTCTTGTTTTGACTTTATTGTCAGCGACAACAAGCTTTACAACACCTTGGTCATTTCGCCACCAGGGGCTGGCAAAACAACTTTTCTTCGCGATTTTATCTTGCAACTGTCGCAAAGAAACTATGCCTACAATGTTTTGGTGCTTGATGAGAGAGGTGAGCTTGACCTTGGACAAGCTGGCTCGCTTGGAAACTTTGTTGACAAAATCTCATTTGCCTCAAAAAAGATAGGCTTTGAAAATGGCATTCGCTCGCTCAGTCCAAACCTTATTGTAACAGACGAACTTGGCACTGAAGAGGATGTGGAGGCAGTTTTGATGGCTTACAACTGTGGCGTTTCAATTATGGCAAGCGTGCATTCTGACAGTGTGGAAGGTTTCGCTAGCAAATCAAACTTTCAAAAAATCATCAAAGAAAAAGTTTTCAAAAGATTTGTTGTGCTTTCTCTTCGCAATGGTCCTGGCACACTTGAAGGAATTTATAACGAAAATTTTTCGCGAATCAACACGCGCTATATTTCAAGGTAAGAAGGAGAGCCTATGAAAATTGTTTTAATGATAGTTTTGTCTGCAGTCTGTTTGTTTTTTGGTGGGCGGTTTTATTTTAAATATAAAAGGCGCAAAAATTTTTTTGAAGCACTTGTCTATCTTTGTCAAAAGTTTGATGTTGAAATCAATTTCTCGCGCGAAAGGGTGCAAAACATCATTTCTTCTCTTGACGATAAAATAAAGCAAGCTCTATGCGGACTTGATAAAAATTTTCTGTCAACTCTTGAGGCAAAGGAAAGTTTGGACAAGCCAAAACTTTTTGAAAAAATTTCTTTTCTAAGTGAAGAGGAACAGAACTCAATCTTTCTGTTTTTCAAGTCGCTTGGAAGAAGCGATATGGAAAATCAACTGAAAGAAATCAAAAACTTTGAAAGCAAGTTTAACGATTTTTCATCTGCCTCAAATGTTGAGTTTAAAAAATATGGAAAGCTCTCAATCAAACTGGCAGTTGTTGCCTCGCTGATGATTGTGGTCATCTTTCTTTAAGGAGGCGCTATGGGAGTTGAAATCATCATCAAAATTGCAGCAATCGGTCTTCTGACTGCAATAATCGGGCAAATTTTGAAACAAACAGGCAGAGAAGAGATTTCCACAATCGCAACACTTGCTGGGCTTATTCTTGTGATTATTATGGTGCTAAATTTGATAGGAGAACTTTTCACAACTTTTAACAATCTTTTTCAGTTTTAGCTTATTTGGAGAGATATGGATATAATCATCAAAATTGTCGCAATAGGGCTTATAACTTGCCTGGCAACTCTGATTGTCAAGCCTGTTCGTAGCGATTTTGCAATCTTTATTGCAATCGCTGGCGGGCTTGTTATCCTTTTTCTTGTGCTTGGATACTTAAGCGATGTTTTTGATATTTTTAAAGATATAATCTCGGCAACGGGAATTTCTTCAAATCTCTATAGACTGCTTATAAAGATTATTGGAATTGGCTATCTTGTTGAGTTTGCTGTCGGCATTTGCCAAGACACTGGCAACTCAAGCCTTGGTGACAAAATATTGTTGGGCGGAAAAATTGTCATCATGGTTATGGCTCTTCCAATCGTGACAAGCATTTTGCAAATCATTATGGGGCTTTTGCCGTCATGAAAAAGTTTTTGCTTTTGGCCTGCTTGCTGTTTCTTTTCTGCCCAACAGCTGTAAAAGCAGAATCCTTCTCACTCACTTTAGAGACAAGTGCTTCGATAGGCTTATCAAACACGGTCGTTTCAGAAAACAGCTCATCAAGCTCAGATGAAGAGCTTATTGAAGACCTTGAAGAAAATGTTGCCTCACAACTTGATGACCTTGACTTTTCATCTCTTGACGAGGTTTTAAAATCTTTTACAGACGGACAAATTGCAATTTTTGGAGGCTCCAGCTTTCTAGAAAAAATTTCTTCACTTATTGCAGGGGAATATAACGACTCATCATCTCTTTGGCAGGCAGTGCTTGACTGTTTTCTAAGCAGTGTTTTAGGCCTTTTGCCTATGATTTCTGCCATAATCGGTGTTTCTATTCTTGGCAGTATGCTTCAAGGCATAAGACCTTCAACAAACGGCAAAAGCATGGCAAACATCATCAATTTTGTCTCTTACGGCATTGTGGTTGTGCTTCTGTTGTCGCTTGTCTCGCAAATGCTGGTTTCAACAACAAACACGATTGTTTCGCTTAAAAATCAAATGGACGCAATCTTTCCAATTCTGTTGACTCTTTTGACAGCAATGGGAGGAACGGTCTCGGCAAGCATCTATCAACCAGCCATGGCAGTTTTGTCAAACATTATTGGTTCGATTGCAACTTATGTTTTGCTTCCGCTCTTCATCTTTATCGTTGTTTTCACAATTGTATCAAACCTTTCAAGCACAGTAAAACTTGAAAAATTTTCCTCTTTTTTAAGCAGTGCTTACAAATGGGTGACAGGGCTTGTGTTTACAATTTTTACCGCTTTCATTTCATTGCAGGGGATTTCTGCAGGCTCGGTAGACGGAATTTCAATCAGAACAGCCAAGTTTGCCATAAGAAGCTATGTGCCTCTAGTTGGCTCTTATATCTCTGACGGCATGGGCATCATTTTGGCATCTTCAAACCTTATCAAAAACGCGGTTGGCGTGGCAGGACTGTTTCTCCTTTTGGCAAGCATTTTGTCGCCACTTCTTGACCTTATCGTCTTTATGCTTGCACTCAAACTTATTGCAGGAATTGTTGAGCCTCTTGGCAACAAGCAAATTGCATCCTTTGCAAGTTCGCTTTCAAAATGTATGGTGCTTCTTATAAGCCTTATCATAGCGCTGTCTTTCGTCTATTTCATCATGCTTGGGCTTGTTATGTGCAGTGCAAATATTTTCTAGGAGGAGATTATGTCAACCTTATCGGCTTGGGTTCTTTCTATTGCTGGCGTTGTGCTTTTGTCGGTGCTTGTTGAACTGATTTTGCCTTCTGGCGCCATGAACAAATATATCAAAGGCATTTTTGCCTTTATCATCATGCTTGTCATTTTGACGCCCATTCCAAAGCTTTTAAATCAAAATATCGACATATCAAACTTTTTTAACTCTAATGTTATACAGCCAGATGAAGACTATATTGAGCAGATAAACCTTGACAAGCTTTCAGCTCTTCAAACTGAAATCGAAAAAGAAATCGAAAATGAGGGCTATCAAAATGTGAAGGTATATATCTCATCAAACATTTTTGACAACACCTTTCAAATAAGAAGTGCAACCATCGATCTTACAAATCTAGTCATAACTGCAAATGCCGAGCATACAAATATAGTAAGAATCAAACAGCAAATCACTGGCATTGTTAAAAATCATTTATCAATCGGGGAGGATTACATTTTCTATGAAGAATAAATTTTGGACAAGCATCAAAGAGTTTGCGCTTAAGCTCAAAAAAAGCAAAAACTTTTATCTGTATGTTGCAATTGGTCTTGCTGTTTTGATTGCGGTGATTTACTTTTCTTCATTCTTGACAAGCTCGCCATCGCCTTCGACAAATGACGACACAACTTCTGCAAATTTAACCGCTTCTGAGGAATATGTGGCATCACTCGAGAATAAACTTGAAAATGTAATCTCACAAATCGAAGGGACAGGCAATGTGGATGTTGTGATTACACTTGAGAAAGGCTTTGAATATGTCTACCTTACTGAAGAGGAAACTAGAACATCGGCTAGTGGAAACACAACAACATCGACAACAGTTGTTATGGTGGATGGACAACCTGTGCTTATCGAAGAGCTTTATCCAGTCATCAAAGGGATTGTTGTTGTATGCGCAGGAGCAGACAATGTTTCTGTAAAGATGAACATTATCTCACTTATTCAAACGGTGGTTAATGTAACCAGTTCAAACATTTCGATTTATACATCAAAATAAAAAGGAGATTTGATTATGAAAAAGAGAACAAAAATTATCATTTTATCTGCTATGATTCTTTTGCTTGGCGTGACTGCCTATCTTAACATTGTGCTCAACAGCTCAATAAACAATTCAGACCCAGTGACAGAGACTTCAAACTATTTCCAAACCTACAGAAGCGACCGCGAATCTATGCGTGACCAAGAAATGCTCTATTACGACTCAATCATTGCCAGTGACACCTCAACTGACGAGGCAATTGCAAACGCAGAAGAGGCAAGACTTTCTCTTGTTGCTCAAATGGAAAAAGAGCTTGTTGTTGAAGGCCTTATCAAAGCAAAGGGTTTTGAAGATTGCGTTATAACAATTTCTGACAACAATGTCAACGCTGTTGTAAAAGCTGCCAGCCTCACATCTGACCAAGTGGCTCAAATTGTGTCGGTAATTCAGACCGAACTTCAAACAAATATTGCAAATATTAAAATTATTCCAGTAGAATAATTGCCAAAAGCAGAAAAAGTATGATATAATACAAAAGAATAGGAGTTGTTTATGGCAAAAACAAAAACATTACAAAACAAGGGTAAAGTTGAAATTGACAGAGATATTCTTCTTTCAATCATCAATCTTGCAACAAAAGAAATCAATGGAGTTGAATCTCTTACAAACGCATACCTTCCTTGGTATAAAAAACTTGTCAAGCCAAAGAGTGAGGGCGTAAGCATAAAATTTGACCTTAACGGAAAAATCAACATAGATGTCTATGTAAAAGTTTACATTGGCTATTCTGTGCCAGACATTGCCTACAGAGTTCAAGAGAACATCAAAAACTCACTCGGTTCAATGGTCGGATTAAAACCAGGAAAAATCAATGTCCATGTTTATGGCGTTGTGTGCGATAAAGAAGGATCAGGAGAAAACTAATGAGAGCAAAAGCTCGCGAGAGCGCGTTTCAACTTATTTTTGAAAGACTTTTCACCGAAAGCGAAAAACCTTTTGATGAAGAGTTTTTTGTTTCATTAAAAAAAGAAGAAGACATTTCTTTTTGCAAAGACATTGTTTCAGCCTTCTCTGCTCATCGCAAAGAACTGGAAGAACTTGTAAGCGCAAACCTTGTGGGTTATGAACTTGACCGCGTTTATAAAGTTGACCTGGCACTGATTTATGAAGCTTTAAGCGAAATCAAATATCTTTCATCTCCAGTTCCTGTGGTGATAAACGAGGTTGTAAACCTTGCAAAAATCTATTCAACTGAAAAGAGTTCTCGTTTTGTAAATGGTGTTTTGTCAGCAATTTGTAAAAAGCTTTAAGGATTGAAAATGCAAGAATATATCACTGTCTCACAGCTTAACGGCTATATCAAACGCATTTTTGACAGCGAAGAGATGCTTCATAACATTCCGCTGCTTGGCGAAGTTTATGGGGTGAGTTTTTCGCGCAATGTGATATATTTTTCTCTTAAAGATGAAACTGCCTCCATTCCTTGCGTGTGCTTTTATCCAGCGTTTGCACCTCAAATTGTGGAAGGCGCAAAACTCATTTGTCATGGAAGCCCAAACTTTTATGCAAAGGCAGGCAAACTGAATTTCAATGTTATAAGAGTTGAAGCGCTCGGACAAGGCAAACTTTATGAAGAGTTTTTGGCGCTCAAAGCAAAACTTGAAGCGGAAGGGCTGTTTGACCAAAGCCATAAAAAACCTTTGCCAAAGAAGATTGAGCGAATTGGAGTGATAACTTCAAAAGAGGGCGCAGTCATTCAAGATATAAAAAATGTTGCTTGGCGCCGTAATCCTTCGCTTGACATTGTGCTTTACAACACAAAGGTGCAGGGGATTGGTGCTGAAAAAGAGATTGCAAAAGCGATTGAACTTATGGGAGACTACGAAAAGATTGACCTTATCATTGTGGCTCGAGGCGGTGGCAGTCTAGAAGATTTAGCAGCTTACAACACAGAAATCGTTGCAAGGGCAACCTATAACTGTCCAAAGATGATTATCTCGGCTGTTGGCCACGAAACCGACTATACAATCATTGACTTTGTCTCTGACCTTAGAGCTCCAACGCCTTCAGCAGCAGCCGAACTCGTCACAGGCGACAAAGAGGTTCAAAAAGGGCTTTTTGCCTCAATAAAACAAAAATTTTTGTATCTTCTTGGCGATTATGTTGACGAGAAGAGGGACATTTTATATAATATGATAGCAGAGGCGAGCGGTTACTTTGAAAAGAAAATTTTGGAAAACAAACTTGTCTATCATGGCTCGCTGAAAAGTTTTAACAACTTGGCACAAAACTTTTTAAACACAAAATATTATGAAATTGGACTGTGCGAAAACACTCTCAGCAAAATCAATCCACAAAACATTTTGAAAAACGGTTACGCAAAAATTGAGCAAAGCGGAAAGACAATTGCAGAGAAAGGGCAAGTCGACTATGAAAAAGAGCTTTCAATATATTTCAAAGATGGCTCTATCAAAGCAAGTCCAATAAAGGAGAAACAATGAGAATCAGCAAACTTGTAGGAGAAAGATTAAAAGACAACGCAAATGGCGTCAATGTGAAAAGCCATAACTTTTTGCTTAGAGCTGGCTATTTAAAACAGGTGTGCAACGGCATTTTTTCAATGCTCACACCAGCAGAGCTTGTCAACTTGAAAATTCAAAAAATCATAAGAGAAGAAATGAACAAGGTTGGCGGACAAGAAGTTTTATTCCCAGTTGTAATGCCACGCGAAATGTGGGATAAAAGCGGACGATATTCCTCAATTGGAGCAGAAATGGTGCGCTTTAAAGACCGCAACGACCACGATATGCTTCTTGGAATGACACATGAAGAAGCTGCCGTTCACCTTTGTCAAAACACAGTCAAAAGCTATGACCAGCTTCCTTTTATGATCTATCAAATCCAAACAAAATTCAGAGATGAGGCGCGCCCAAGAGCTGGACTTATCAGAGTGAGAGAGTTCACCATGAAAGACGCTTACTCTTTCCACTATGACAAAGAAGAACTTAAAAGCTACTACCAAAAAGTGTATGACAGCTATAACCGCATCTTCAAACGCATCGGAATGAAAAATTTTATTGCAGTCAAATCTGACACTGGCATGATGGGCGGAGATGTTGCGCATGAATTTATGCTTTTGACAGACATTGGCGAAGACAGCATTGTTATCTGTCCAAAATGTGGTTACAAGGCAAATATGGAAGTTGCAACCGCTATTGAAGAAAAGCCAGAGTTCAAAGATGAAAAACTTGAAGAGGTTTTCACTGGCGAGGCAAAAACCATTGAAGAGGTTTGCTCACTTTTAAAAATCAGTGCTTCTCAAACTATCAAAGCCGTTTGCTACGCTATGGTTGGCGATGACAAAAACACTGCAGTTGTGTTTATAAGAGGCGACAAAGAGGTCAACGAAGCAAAGCTTAAACGCATTTTAGGCAAAGATGTTGCGGTAAAAGACCTCTCTGAAACTGGCTTTGTAAAAGGAAATATCGGTTGCTTAGATTTAAACATTCCAAACACTATCGTTCTGTTTGACAGCTCGCTTGCTGGCATGAAGGGAATGGTTACAGGTTCAAACAAAGAAGGCTATCACACAAAAGGCGTCAATGTTGAGCGAGACCTTAAAGATGTAAAATTCTTTGACATCAGCAAAGTCAAAGAGGGCGACAAGTGTCCAATTTGTGGAGCTCCACTTGAGATCAAAAGAGGCATCGAAATTGGAAACATCTTCCAACTTGGCACAAAATACACAAAAGCAATGGATATGACAATTGCAATGGCTGACGGAACTTCTATCAATCCACTTATGGCTTGCTATGGAATTGGCGTTGGCAGAGCACTTGCCTCTGTTGCAGAGGAGTCGTGCGATGACAAAGGTCTTGTTTGGCCAATGAGTATTACGCCATGGCAAATTTATCTTTGCCCACTCAGACTTGACGATGAAATGGTTGCAAAAAAGGCAGAAGAGCTTGAACAAAGCCTGTCAGAAAAGTTTGAAGTGCTCTATGATGACCGAAAAGTATCTGCAGGGGTCAAACTTACAGACAGCGAGCTTATGGGAATTCCACTTAGAGTGCTGATAAGCCCAAGGTCGCTTGCAAATGACGAAGCAGAAATCACAATCAGAAAATCTGGCGAAAAAATCATGGTCAAACTTGAGGATTTGACTCAAACTTTAGAGAAAATTATAAAAGAAGAAATGGAGGCTCTGTAATGGAAACTGAAAGCAAACTCTCATTTGAAGAGGCAATGGCACAACTCCAAGAGATAATAGATAAAATCGAAAGCGGTTCTTTGTCTCTTGAAGAGTCTCTTGCCAAATTTGCAGAAGGGGAAAAACTGGTCAAAATTTGCTACGAAAGCCTTACAAAAGCAAAAGGCAAATTAAGCGAAATCCAAACTTCGCTTGGAAAGCTTGAAGAAATTTAAAGCATTCACCAAAAGCAAAAAGTCATAAGTTTTGCATAATACTACAAAATATAGTATTATGCATTGCAGAATAGCCACAAAATATGCATAAATGTGTTTTACTAAAGTTTTCATATAGAAAAAGTTTTGGCAATATAATATAAATGTGAAACAAAAACGCAGGCGGTTAAATTTTTTGTGGGCGTCAAGAATGCTTATAATGACGCTGTGTTTGTCAATCGCATTTGGATTTTTAAGCCAAGTTGTCTTTTCCAGAATGGGTATTTTATTTGCAATTGCAGGCATCATCTTTTTTATTTTTATTTCAACAATTTTTGATATGGTTGGCATTGCGTCAGCAAGTGCTGATATAGAAGTTTTTAAAATTTGGCGCTCTAAAAAGGTTGAGGGCTCTGAAACTGGCTATAGAATTGTCAAAAATTGCGAAAAAGTATGCTCTTTTTGTGCCGATGTTGTAGGAGACATTTGCAGCACTTTGTGTGGGGCAGGCGGAGCAAGTATTGTGCTTTACATCACCAAAAACACTCAAAATCTGAATCTTATAACACTGATTTCAATCTTTACAACAGCCGTGATCGCTGGCTTTACAATCTTTTTTAAAGCGCTTATGAAAGAGCGTGCTGTTCGGCGCTCCAACCATATAATTTTAAAAATTGGAAAAATTTATGAAAGAACTTTCAAAAAAATGCAAAAATCAGTTGACAAAGATTCTAAAGTGTGATATATTCTAAGCATGAAAGTAGAAGTTTCCACTTCTCACCATTCGATAATTGCGTTGAATTGGTAATAACTTAATTAATAAAAGACTGTCTTTGTTGGCGTTCTTTTAGATTGAATTTGGTTATAGTGGAACTTTGTGCTTCCACTATATTTTATTAAAAGGGGTATGAAACAATTTTTAAAGAACTTTTAATCAACGAACAAATCTCAGCACCACAAATCAGACTTATTGGTGAAAATGGCGAACAACTTGGCATCGTTTCAAATCAAGAAGCCAAGGCTATTGCTGAGGAAAAAGGACTGGACCTTGTCTTAATGGCTGGAAATTCAAATCCAGCAGTTTGCAGACTTTTGAACTATGGAAAGTTTAAATACGATGCGCTTAAAAAAGAAAAGGAAATCAAAAAGTCTCAAAAAATCATCGAAACCAAAGAGGTTAGGCTTTCTATGACCATTGAAGAGCACGACATAAAATATCGTCTTGCAAATGCACAGAAGTTCCTCAAAAATGGTGACAAAGTGAAGGTTTCACTTCGCATGAAAGGCAGAGAACAGGCCTATGTCAAAAAAGCGATTGAAATTGTTAAAGATTTTTGTTCACGACTTAGCGAATTTGGCTCGCTTGATAAAGAGCCAGAGCATGTAGGTCGAAATATCTTTGCAGTCATAACCCCAAACAAACAATAAAAGGAGAAAGATTATGCCAAAACAAAAAACACATAGCGGATGCAAAAAGCGTTTTAAAGTAACCGCAAATGGTCAAGTAAAATATGCTAGACCAGGAAAAGGACATTTCCTTACAACAAAATCACAAGCAAGAAAAAGAAAACTTAGAAAAGGGTCTTACATTGCAGGTAAAAATGCAGACAACATCAAGTCCCTTTTGGCTAGATAGGAGGATAAAAAATGAGAATTAAAAGAGCAGTTAACGCAGTAAAAAAACGCCGTTCTATCCTTAAAAGCGCAAAGGGATATAGAGGAGCAAAGTCTAAGCTTTACAGAACAGCAAGAGAACAAGTTATGAAGAGCGGACAATACGCATACATTGGCCGTAAACAAAAGAAAAGAGATTTCAGAGCACTTTGGATCACAAGAATCAATGCTGCTTGCAGACTTAACGGAATTTCTTATTCTAAATTCATCGCTGGACTTAAAAGCAAAAACATCGAACTTAACAGAAAAGTGCTTGCTGACATGGCAGTAAGAGAACCTGAAGCTTTCGCTGAGCTTGTAGGACAAGTTAAGTAATGCTAAAGGCTAGCATAAACCTAATTAAAGATTTAAAAAAGCAAAAACGAGAAAACAGTTCTTTGCTTTTTTTGGATAACATCAAGATTATAAATGACGCAATTGAAAGTGGCATCAAACCAAAGTTGATTTTAGTTGAAAAAGAAGAGCTGTCTGCTTGGAAAGATATGCCAACTTATCTTGTAGAGCGAAAAACAATCGAACAGCTTTCCGATTGCAAAACACCACAGGGAGTATTATGCATTGCAGAATACCTACAAGATATTGAATTGTCAGCACCAAAAACAAACTTTTTGGTTATAGACACTTTGCAAGACCCAGGCAATGTCGGAACGCTTATTCGAACTGCAGTTGCCTGTGGTTTTAAACACATTTATTTGCTTGACAGCGTTAAAGTGACAAACTCGAAGCTTGTAAGAAGCTCGGTTGGCACAATTTTTAACGCGAAAATTTATTCAACAAGCAAAGATGAATTTGCAAAACTTGCCAAAGACAACAATTTGGTCATATATAAAGCTGATATGAATGGCGAAAATGTCTTCAAAGCCAAATTTCAAGGCATCGTTGGTGTGGCAATTGGCAATGAAGGACAGGGCGTTAGCGAAAAAATCTCAAGCCTTTGCTCAAAAACATTGTCCATTCCAATGGAAAAAGGTGTTGAAAGCTTGAACGCTGCCGTTTCAGGCGCTGTTATTATGTATCAAATTTATGCCTCAACTTTTTAGTAAGTTTTTTATAAATCATTCAATACATTTGACAACAAAAAGCAAAAAATTTAAAATATAAACAGAAGGAGAACTACAAATATGTCAGGACATTCAAAATGGCACAACATACAGGCAAGAAAGGGCAAAAGTGACGCTCAAAGAGGCAAAATCTTTACAAAAATAGGCAGAGAAATTGCTGTGATTGTCAAAGCTGGTGGCTCTGACCCTGTTTCAAACCCAAAACTTCGCGATGTTATTGCCAAAGCAAAGCAAAACAATATGCCAAACGACTCAATTGAGCGAAGCATCAAAAAAGCTGCCGGAGAGCTTTCTGGAGTCAACTATGAAAGCTGCACATACGAAGGTTACGGCACTGGTGGCTCAGCCGTTATTGTTGAATGCTTGACTGATAACAAAAACAGAACAGCCGGTGATGTTCGTCACGCTTTTGACAAATTCGGCGGTTCTCTTGGCGCGACAGGTTGCGTAAGCTATCTTTTCAACCGCAAAGGAATTGTTGAAATCAGCCTTGAAGGAAAAGATGTGGACACTCTTATGATGGACGCACTTGAGAGTGGTGCCGTTGATGTGGTTGACTATGAAGACTACTGCGAAGTGGTGACTGAGCAAAATGAACATAACAATGTTGCTGATGCGATGAAAGCCAAAGGTTACGAAGTTATCAGCGCCGAGACAAGACTTGTGCCAGACTCTTATGTTGACCTTGACGAAGATAAACTTACAAAATTCAACCGCATGATTGATATGCTTGAAGACCTTGACGATGTTCAAGAGGTTTATCACAATGTAAACATGCCAGATGAAGAGTAAACTTGAAAAAGTTTACTTTTTTTTATTTTTACTATTGCTAAAAACAGTTTTTTATGATACAATATAGTTAATACAAAAGAGGTGATGATATGAATAATAACAGATTTTATTTGTTTGATGATATACGCGACTTACAACCATATTTCACAAGATCAAATCCACCTAAAAATAATGAAACTTACAACAAAGCTTTAGGTTTTATAAATCGTTATTATCCATATACAATAATTTTTGAAGATCCTTATTATGACTATAAAAATTTTAGTGCTATTTTTGAAAATTATAAAAAACAAAAAGAGCAAGCATATTATGATCTTTTACAAACTTATGTCGCTGTCAAAAAATTAAAAACTTTATCTGATCAATATGGCAAAAACTACCAAAACAATCCATATATAATGTCACTAGTGGATAAATTAAAACAGTTAAATGTTGGTGTTCATGACTTACTGATGACTGCTTATGAAAATGATATAAAATTGGATGAGCTTGATATTTCCAATTTATATAATGCTCCTGTGTTACAATATTTTTACTTAAACATTGACAAAAAAGCATCCCAAATGCAAAGATTAGAAGAAAAAAGAAAAGTAAGTGAAGAGCCTCTAACTGATAAAGATGCTCTTTCAGATAAAGAAAATGTATTTCCAAGTATAGAAAATTATTACAAAACACTTCACGCTGAGAGCGAAGAAACTGTAGAAACAAAACAAGAAAATGGAGGAGATGAAATGAAAAGATTTATTTCACTGAGAGATAGCGCTGAGCAATGTAAACCGTATATTGAAAGAACTAATCATTATTACAACGACACTGATGATTACGAAACACCAGAGGAATTTGAAACCACATTACGAGGAATCAAGGCTAGAGAAGAAGCGATTGATGATTTTATTGAAGCTTTCAATGACAGTCGTGTTATGGAAGAGTATTACTATGAAAAGCCAGAACAATATCAAGCTTTAGCTCAAAAATATAAAAACTATCTTTACCTTGGTCAGCCAAATATATATTATAGTCGTGATAATGCTGAAGAAAACAATGAGATTTCTTCTGCGTCTTATGACTTTTATGAGGCTATAAATAAATTTTTGAGAGACTTTGCTAGTGAAAGACTAACTCCAATTGAAAAGCTTGCTCTTTCAGAAAATTTACAAGATTATTTCGATTCGCTTGATTCTCAAAAATAACTTATAAAATATCGAAATCTACATAGACTAACCTTTGAAGGTTGGTCTTTTTTATTTTGCATTTTCAACTCGCAAAAAGATAGAGATCATGATAACAACAAACTTATAGGAGAAAAAATGCCACCGAAAAAGAAAAATAAAACGATATTTGTATCATACATATTTTTGATTGTCTTTTTGATTTCATCGCTCTTTAGCAGTTTTCAGCTTTCGCCTTTAAACAAGCTTCCTGACAATTTTTACACAAACATTGAAGAGATTGAAAGTTTGAACAAAGATAAAAGCTTAGGAAAATTTTATTCTGCTGAGTTTGAAAACGATAAGTTGGAGACAGGCGAAAAAAGTGAGAAGAGCGGAACGGTTGTTTTTAAACTGTTTGGATTTATTCCTATCAAAAAGGTGAAAGTTGACATCTTGCCTGAAGAAGATGTTTACATAGGTGGCGTTCCAATCGGTCTCAATGTTTCAACGAAAGGAGCGATCGTTGTGAGCAACACAATCGTTGATCCAGAAAGTGGAAAGGTTGCGTCAAATAAAATTTTAAAAAACGGAGACATCATTTTGAAAATTAATGGCAAAGATTTGACCTCTGTTGCTGACTTAGAAGAATTTTTAAACAACAGTCTCGACGAAAATCCGCTTACAATTGAAATTTTGCGGAACAACAAAACTAAAACGCTGACAGTAAATTACATAAAAAGCAAAGACAATACCAGTCGTCTTGGAGTTTGGGTTAAAGATGACTTGTCAGGAATCGGCACACTGACATTTGTCAAATCAGACCAAAACTTTGCAGCCCTAGGCCATCCAGTAACTGATGCAAGTGGCGAAAACACCATACCGCTAAGCGAGGGCAGTGTTTATGATTGTTCACTTCTTGGAATTGAAAAGGGGCAAGTCAACAAACCAGGGCAACTAAAATGTCTATTCACGCAATCGCAAAAAAATGGAACAATAACAAAAAACACAAAATTTGGCATTGTAGGAAAATATGATGACAGCTCTGATGTTATCGACACAAATTTAACCGCTCATCTTGGCGGAAGGTTAAGCGTTAGACCTGGCAAAGCCAGCATCATTTCAAGCGTCAGTGGCATTCGCGAAGAGTATGAAATTGAAATTATCAAAGCCAGCTATCAGGCAACAGAAGATGACAAAAGCATGGTTTTTCGGGTTACTGACAAACGTCTCTTAGAGCTAACTGGCGGAATAGTGCAGGGCATGAGCGGTTCGCCAATTTTGCAAAATGGCAAAATTATCGGAGCAGTGACACATGTTTTTCTCAAAGATCCAACCAAAGGTTACGGTGTTTATGCCGATTGGATGCTGAAAGAAATTGAAGAGCAAACAGCATAGTTGTTACAAGAAAAACAAAAAATGAAATTAAAGAAATTCGACTTTTTTCTTAAAGAAAAATTGATAAAAATATCAAATGCCGTTGTATTAAAATTGCGCCAGTTTGCTAAGAAGCACAAAAATTAAAAACAAAAACTCAAGAAAAAAATAAGACAAAATAAACAATATTAACAATTGAAAACTCAAGCAAAAATTTTAAACAAAAAAAGCAAGCCGATTTGACAGGCTTGCCTCTTTTTATTTCCAATGTCTTACAATAAGCGATTTTTGAATTAAGTAGGAAATCGGAAGTGCAATGATGATCAAAATAATTGGCAAAATTAAAGTTGTCGAATATAAAGCAAAGTTTGTTGTGTTAAGCCCAAAAATAAAGTTCAAACCAATCACAGCACCAATAATTAAAAGAGTGTAGCCAAGTATTGCCCAGAATGAAACCATTTGTTTTGGAATCCAACTAGTATGATATTTATAGTTATAAAATCTTACGGCAACCATTATGAGTTGAAGGGCAGGCAACAATATGTAAAGAAAATTAAGCGTTGGATTTAAACTGCTTGTGAAATGCAAAATAAGGAAAGTTGCAGCTGAAGCAATTGCCAACAGGAAAAAGACAATCAAACTTTGATAGAATGCAAGCTTGTTTGTATTGTGTTTTACATCAAGGCTATTTTTCTTGTATTCATTAAACTCAATGTTTTGCTCTTTATAAAAATCAGAAAGATCTTGGTAATCATAAAGCATGTCTGAGCGAAGCTCTTCATCTTGACCAGTTTTTGTTTTTGAATAAAGCTGAGAAATAATTTCTTTATGAGAAGGGTCAATCTTCACATCGCGTTTTGGCGGTGGAAGAGTTTCCTCACGCTCTTGTTGCACAACTTTAAGCCTTGGTGGCTGAATTTTTTTAGGACGAACTTCTTCAGTTATTCTGCTTGTGATAAAACGCCCATCATCGGTAACAACTTTTTCAACTGGCTTATCTTGAAAGAAAGTGCTTCCTTTCGCCACATAAGAATTTTGCACTGATGAAAGATTGTTTTGCTGAGTTTGCGCATTATCAACTTCTGGTTTTACCACATCACTTGAGCCATACATGCGGTTTTGTCTTTCATTAAATCTTTCAAACTCGCTGTTCTCAGCAAACTTGTTTCGATTTTCCATAAGCGAATTTTTGAAAGCCTCAAGGTTCGAGCGAGTTCTCTCTTCAGATTCTTGCAGGGGAGTTGTAACTGTCATTGCAATCTGGTCTTCAGCAAAACTGCGTTGCTTTTTATATTTTCTTATGTCTTTTGAAATATCGTAAAGATGTTGATTATAGCTGTTCACTTGCTCTCGACTCAAGAAAGCACCGTCATCTTTGACTTTAACTGGTTCTTCAGCTTCAATTGTTTCAACGGTTTGAGGCTCAGGTTTTGACATTTCTGTTGGTTCACTCGAAATTTCTTCTGACGCTATAGACTTTTCTTCTTGTTTTTCAACTTGTTTTTCAACAAAACTCTCATTTGTTTGATAAATAGTTTCATTTGTGATTTTGTTTTGATAAGTTTCATTATAAGATTCGTTATAGTTTTCAGAAACCGTTGCTGAAGATTGCACTGATTGATTTTCAGAAACTTCTTGAACTTGAGGTTGAGGGGAGTCAAGCGATGAAAAATCAAAGAAATCGCTTTCATCTTCGTTTTCGCTTTCCTCGTTTTCTATGTAAGCATTGTTTTTAGCTTCTTCATTTGAAGAAGACTGTTGAGCAGAAACAAAATTTTGCTCATCAAAATTGAAAGAAGGAGTTTCAACGCTGTAACCATCAGCTTGAAAATCTCTGAACACATCAATGTTGTTTGCTTCAAAATGCGCTTTCAGCTCTTGATAATAAGCTTTGCCTTTTTCTGTAATCGAATAGTAGCGCCTATTTGGCCCCAACTCACTTGACTGAGTATAAGAAGAAACATATTTTTGTTTTTCCATTCTGGTAAGGTTGGAATAAACACTTGGCTTCTTAAGCATAATGCGACCATTGCTTTTTTTGTTGATTTCGCTTATAAAATCTAAGCCATAAAAATCACGCTCTAAAAGGCAATTTAAAATCATGTAAGAAAGTTGACCTTTTGCAAAAATTTCCATAAAGCACCTCTTATAGAATGATTATATAAATTTTTTCATTTTAAGTCAATAAATTTGTGCTATTATGCAAAAAAATATTTAGACTATATACAATATTTTGTGGTATTATGCGCATATGGCATACTAGTATGCAAAAATTTCTTTGAAAAAGATAAAAAATCTGCTATAATAAAGTCAAAGGATTGATGTATGAAACTGAGCGTGACAATAATCAGAAGCAAAAGAAAAAGCATTTCGTTGAGAGTGAACGAGGCAGGCAAAATTGAAGTCCGCGCACCGCTTAAAATGAAAACAGAGGACATTGAGCGTTTTATCAAAGACAAAACTTCTTGGATTAAAAAACAAATAAACGAAAATGAAAGGAAAAACCTTTTCAGCAAACAGTTTGATTTTGAACGCTATAACTATATTCTTGGGCAAGCTTTTGACAAAGAGCCAAACTTTTCTTATAAAAATAGGGCAGAGAAGGTATTGCTTCAACTTGCACAAATCATCTCAAAAGCAATAAATATAGAATTTAAAAGCTATAGAATTATCACTTCTAAAAGAGTGTGGGGGACTTTCTCAAACAAAAAAGAGCTTTCGCTCAACTACAAATGCGTCATTTTACCAGAAAATCTGACAAGATATATTATAATTCATGAACTTTGTCACAGCAAAGAGATGAATCACTCACCAAAATTTTGGAATTTGGTCAGAAAATTTTGTCCAGACTACAAAATTTTGAAAAAACAATTGAATGATTATAGTTTTTTACTTAAACAAAAAGATTTGAAATAACATACTCTACAACAGTTACTCAGTCAAAAAGAGGGGATTTTATTTTTTGATAGGGGCTAGGGGATTGCATATTCATAAAAACGCATATCTTAAAGAGCTTGTTTATAAGGAATAAATGGAATTGATAGATAAAATAAATACAAATCAATTGAAACTCACTTTTGAGCAATAACAAAATAGAGCAGACTTTTGAAAAATTTGCTAATTTTTGTTTGATTTTTAGGAAAAGGGGCGAAAAATTTTTGATGTCAACACATGCATAATCTATGCGTAAAACACAACTTTTACGCATAGATAAGCACATAATAGCCATTAATTTGGACTATTATGTTATTTTTTTATAATTATGCAAAATCGCTTATAAAATGCATTTTTATTATATTTGCCTTTATTTTGATTTGTTTTATTCTGATTTTCTTTTGGTTTTCGTTTGCAACTTTATGCATATATTTATGTCTGGTTTTATTTTCAAATCTGTTTTGTTTGTTCAAAATTTTATTTTTCAAATCCATTTTTATTTTCAAATTTGAACAAATGCTCATATAAAAAAATTGCAGAAAATCTCTGCAATTTTTTATTTTTGATTTGAAATCATCCTCAGCATTTTCAAAAATCCTACCTGTTGATCGCTACCAAGCATCTTGTCTTCATAGATTTTCAAACCCAAATCATTGATTGAATTGAAATTGTTTATTGGTTTAAGCGTCAGATAATTTACTATTTTTAAAAACACACTATAAATATTGTTCTCTTCATATAACTTATCTGGAATATTGTATAAAACGCTTTCTAAAAACATCGCATTTGGTTGCTCATAATTTGCGTAAAAATAAAGAACATTGAAGATTTTTAACATTTTAACAAAATTTGGACCAGCCTCGCGTATCTTTTGTTTCAAACAATTTACCCTGCAAGTAAAATTGTATTTAGGAAGGTCTTTCTTGCTGCCTGTAAATAGTTTAAAATTGTCAGCGTCACAAAAGCAAATATCGATGCGGATTTTGCTGTTTCCACCAAAGTCATCTTTGCCAACGATATACAAAACATTGTCATTCTGCGATATAATTGATGTTGGCGAAAGATATTGTCTTATATTTTCAAATAAATCGTCTGTCAAGTTAAAAATATTATATTTGCTAGCATCAAAATCTATCTCAAGCGCTTTTTCATCATTCTTCTTCTTTTTCTTTTGTTTATGTTTGCGTCTGTTGTCCCATGCATATTTCAAACGCTTTTTAAAATTACGCCAAAACATATTTGTTTTGAAAGTGTTAAGCTCAAGTTGACCATTTTCAATGCCTAAAAGATAATGAAATGTTGAATTGTCTGTCACAGCGCCTGACAAAATTTCATTAAAAGGCTGAAGCGTGACATTTTCAAGGCTGATATAAGGAATTTGTTTGCCAAGTCTTTCTATAGCGCTGACTAAAATCACAGAAATTTTCTCATTGACTTTTTCAAAAAATTCCTCATTATTTTTTTTAGCAATGCTTTCAATCAAAGCTTTATCAATCTTTATATTTGCCATAAATCAACCTTTTAGAGATAAAATTTTTTGTGTTTTTTCGCTTCATCTTTCATTTTTTTGTGGTTTTTATCTATATAATTCATTTATAAATAATATTATAAATAATATAAACTATGTGATGTTAAAATTTTATTAGCATAAAATTTTAATAAATTCTGTTGAATTTGCCTGCTTTGCACGCCATCACATAGTATGTATGACCATCAGTCTCGCTCAAATACAACTAAAGTTGTGCTTGGCTCGACTTCCGATAATATATAATTAAGCTTTATAAATTGCGCAAATTAGCCATAAAAGTTATTTTTTCGGACAGATTTTTTCTTTTCCGCCCATATAGCTTCTAAGCACTTGTGGAATGTTTACGCTTCCATCAGCATTTATGTTGTTTTCAAGGAAAGCAATAAGCATTCTTGGTGGCGCAACAACTGTATTATTTAATGTATGAGCAAATTTCATACCGTCAGCAGTCTTAAATCGAATGCCTAAACGCCTTGCTTGTGCATCTGAAAGATTTGAGCAAGAACCAAGTTCGCCAAAATAGCGATTTTGTCTTGGACTCCAAGCATTTAAGTCACAAGATTTAACTTTAAGATCTGCTAAGTCGCCACTGCAACATTCCATAACTTCATGAGGAATGTCTAAGCTCTTGAAAAACTCAGATGAGATCTGCCACATTTTATTATACCAATCCATAGAATCTTCTGGCTTGCAAATCACAATCATTTCTTGTTTTTCAAATTGGTGAACGCGATAAATTCCGCGCTCTTCAATTCCGTGTGCGCCAACTTCCTTTCTAAAGCATGGAGAATAAGATGTCAACAAAATTGGCAAGTTTTCTTCTTTTAAAATTGTGTCTTTAAATCTGCCAATCATTGAATGCTCACTTGTTCCAATCAAGTATAAATCTTCGCCTTCGATTTTATACATCATGTTTTCCATTTCTTCAAAGCTCATAACGCCGTTTACAACATCGCTTCTGATCATAAATGGCGGAATGCAATAGGTAAAACCTTTGTCAATCATAAAATCACGCGCATAAGAAAGAATTGCTGAGTGAAGTCTTGCGATGTCTCCAGTCAAATAATAAAAACCATTTCCGCTTGTTCGTCTTGCGCTGTCAAGGTCAAGTCCGTTTAAGCTCTCCAAAATATCAGCATGATAAGGAATTTCAAAATCAACTTTTTTTGCCTCTCCAACAGTCAATCTTTGAACATTTTCGCTGTCATCTTTTCCAATTGGAACATCGTCTGCAATAATGTTTGGAATAGACATCATATATTTTTTAAGTTCTGCTGATAAAGCCTCTTCTTCACTTTCGATTTGAACAAGTCTTTCATTGATTTTTACGACTTCACCTTTGATAGCATTTGCCTCATCAATCTTTTTCTCTCTCATCAAAAGACCGATTTTTGAGCTGTTTGCATTTCTCTCAGCTCGCAAAGAATCGCCTTCTTTTTTCAGCGCTCTGATTTGATTGTCAAGTTTAATGACTTCATCAACATATTCAAGTTTATGATCTTGAAATTTTTTCTTAATGTTTTCCTTAACAAGTTCTGGATTTGTTCTAATTAAATTTATATCAATCATATTTGCCTCACTTATTTTATATCTTACATTTTTTTTTCAAAATAGTCAAATAAAAAGAAATAATTAATATAATAATCGACAAAATATTTTGTTTTTAAAAAATTTTTTGTTTATAAACTTTCAAGCCAACCTTTCAAATTTTAAATTTTCACACTCTATCTATTCGATTTTTACTTCAATTTTCAATCTTTTTATATGCAAAAATCAATATATTGTAGGTAATATGCGCATAATAGCCTCATTATATTGATTTTGCAAGAATTTTACGCATAGATAGCCAAATCGTTTTGAAAATTTTAAAAAATGTTTTATAATACAATCATGGAAAACAAATTATCATATTATGAACAAAGAGATTTAAAAAACAGACTTAAAATGGGCAAATATTTGGAGGTACTCCCCGACTATTGCTTAGATTTCTTTATTGGAATTGAAAACAACACCTCATCATTAACAAGATATAACTATGCAATGGATTTAAATGTTTTTTATGACTATCTTGCCGAGTTTGTATTTAAAAAAGACAAACAATCTATCACCTATGATGATTTAAACAAGCTAAAATCGCGCGATATTGAACAGTTTTTGTCTTACTTAAGCTATTATAACGGCGAAAACAACAAGATAAGCCAAAACAAAGAACGCGGAAAAGCCAGAAAACTTGCCTCTTTGCGCAGTTTCTTCAAATATCTTTTCAATCATGACAAAATTTCTTCCAATGTTGTGAGCAAAATCGAAACACCAAAGTTGCATAACAAAGAAATTATCAGGCTTGAGCAAAATGAAGTTGAAAAAATGCTTAATGCGGTCGAAAATCCTGTTGAATTTACAGAAAAGCAAAAATCTTATAACAAAAACACCTTTGAAAGAGACAATGCGATAATCACTTTATTTTTAGGAACTGGCATAAGAATTTCAGAACTTGTCGGACTGGATGTTGACAACTTTGACTTTAAAGAAAATGCTTTTGTTGCAACACGCAAAGGTGGAAACAAATCTGTTTTATATTTTTCAGATGAAGTTGCGCGCGCTCTTAAAACATGGCTTGAAAAAAGAGCAACCTTAGAGCTTGATCAAAACGAAAAGGCGATGTTTATTTCTCTTCAGAACAAGCGAATTTCTGTAAGAGCCGTTGAAAACTTAGTTAAAAAATTTGCTCAAATTGCCTCACCTCTCAAAAAAATCTCTCCGCACAAGCTTAGAAGCACATTTGGCACAAATCTTTATCGCGAAACTAAAGATATTTATATTGTCGCAGATGTGCTTGGACATAAAGATGTCAACACCACCAGAAAACATTATGCAGCCATCAATGAAGACATGAGAAAAAGCGTTGCAAATGTTTTGCAACTGAGAAAAGACGACGAATAAAATTTTATAAATTTATGCATAAATCTTTTCTATCTGCACATGATATAACCGTGAAGGAAATATGCTTCACATTTTAAAGAGAAGATTTGCTGATATTTTAAGCAAGTCTTCTTTTTTAATGCAACAAAAACACACGAAAGGCGCAGTTTTCTTTTGAAAACTGCACTGCCCTCTGCTTATGTTTTTGAATTTAATATAAACGCTTCATATTTTTAGCAGAGGTTTTTTTCGCCAAAAGCATTTGGCGAAAGCCTTTCGTGTGGCCTCAATGATCATAAACAATTAAAACCCAACAGCCCATTTAAATTTCAATTATTTTGCAGTGTCTGAGAAACGCGACTCACGAATAACATTGACTTTGATTTGACCAGGATATTGCATTTCATTTTCAATGCGTTTTGCAATCTCTTTAGCCATAAACATTGCATCGTTATCGCTGATCTCTTCAGGTTTAACCATTATGCGCACTTCTCTTCCAGCTTGAATAGCATAAGATTTTTCAACACCTTTAAAGTCGTTGCAAATGCTTTCAAGTTGTTCAAGGCGCTTGATATAGTTTTCAAAGCTTTCACGCCTTGCGCCTGGCCTTGTGCTTGAAATGGCATCAGCCACTTGCACGATAATCGCTTCAATGCTGTGGAATGGAACATTGCCATGATGCGCTTCAATGCAGTGAATAACCGCCTCGCTTTCTTTGTATTTCTTGGCAAGGTCAACACCGATTGTAACATGAGTGCCTTCAATCTCATGGTCGAGAGCTTTGCCGATATCATGAAGAAGACCACCGCGTTTTGCAACAGCGACATTTGCTCCAAGTTCAGTTGCGATAAGCCCAGCAATAATAGAAGTTTCAACGCTATGTCTCAAGCAGTTTTGACCATAGCTTGTCCTATATTTCAGTCTTCCCAAAACTTTTACAAGCTCTGGATTTAAGTTGTAAATTTGAACTTCATTGCAAGCGTTTTCACCTGCTTCCTTAACCGCCTTTTCAACTTCAATAGTTGCCTTTTCAACAACCTCTTCAACTCTTGCAGGATGAATTCTTCCATCCACAATAAGCTTTTCAAGTGCAAGCCTTGCAATCTCTCTTCTGAAAGGATCAAAGCTTGAAATAGTTATTGTCTCAGGTGTGTCATCCACGATAAGTTCAACTCCTGTAGCGCTTTCGATAGAACGAATATTTCTGCCCTCTCTACCGATAATTCTTCCCTTCATTTCGTCATTTGGAAGAGCCACCGAAGTGACAGTCATTTCACTTGTAAGGTCAGTTGCACAGCGCTGAATTGCTGAAACAATAATATCTTTAGCATTGCGTTCAGCATTTTCTTTTGCCTCTTCTTCAATTTGCTTAACAAGCGCGCCTGCATCTTTTTTAGCCTCATCGGTTATGCTTTCAATCAAGATGTCTTTGGCCTCTTTCTTTGAAAGACCTGAAATTTTTTCAAGTTTTTCAAGCATTTGAGTTTTGATTTGTTCTTGCTCGTCAAGTTTTTCGTTAAGTTTCAATTTTTCGTTTTCAAGTTTTTGTTTTTCATTTTCAAGTTGGTCAGATTTGGTGTCAAGAAGTTGTTCTTTCTTTGTGATATATTCTTCTCTTTGGTCAAGTCTTTCCTCTTGTTTTTGAAGCTCACCTCTTCGCTCTTTAGCCTCATTATTTGCCTCATCTCGAATTTTTTGAGCTTCTTCTTTTGCCTCTAAAAGAGACTCTTTTTTAACGCTCTTTGCTTCCGCATAGGCATCTTCAATAATCTTTAATGCACTAGATTTGTTTTTGCTTATTTTTTTGCCAACTACAAACTTATACACAAAAAAGCCGATTAATGCGCCAACTATAAAGGCACAAACACCAGCAACGGCACCTGCGGTAGCAACAGCGTCACAAAGCATGCTAACACTGTTGTACATTTTTTAGTTCCCCTTTAAAATAAACTCGGTTAATCTTAAAAATTTTTGGTTGACATCAACCCAAGTAATGCCATAAATATATTTCAATTAAGTTGACGACAACTTAAATTATTAAAACACCTGATATAATTATAAACAATATAAAACTCTAAGTCAAACAAATTTCAAAATAATATTTTATTCTGTTTTTGAAATTATAAAAAAGGTAGCAAATATGCTACGATATCAAAACTAAAAAACAAGAAATTTTAAAAAGTAGATTTTGAAAGGTCATAACCTGCCAAAAATTCATTTTTAAAATCGTAAAAATAACCGCCAAGTATTGCCTCTCTTGACTTATGCGCAAGATCCAACAAAACATGCAAATTGTGGATTGAAAGAAGCTCAGCTCCAAGCATTTCGCCTGCATTTATAAGGTGACGAATGTAGGCGCGAGTGTAATGTTTGCAAGTATAGCACTCACAGCCTTCTTCAATCGGCGAAAAGTCCTCTTTGAAGATTGCATTTTTAATTACAAGCTTGCCTTTCTTTGTGAAAGCTGTTCCATTTCTTGCAATACGAGTTGGCAAAACGCAGTCCATCATATCTATTCCGCGCGCAAACCCTTCAACCAAGCAGTCTGGCGAGCCAACACCCATAAGATACCTAGGCATTTCTTTTGGAAGAAGTGGTTGCATAAAATCAAGAATGTCATACATAACACTTTTCTCCTCTCCAACCGACAGACCACCAATCGCAATACCGCATTTTGCATAAGGCAAACAATCTTTTATGCACTCAGCCCTCAAATCTTTAAAAAGGTTGCCTTGAACAATTGGAAAAAGCATTTGGTCATCATTTTGGTGAGCCTTATAGCACCTTTCAAGCCAAATCTTTGTAAGCCTTTTGGCCTCTACCGCCTCTTGATAAGTGGCTCCCGCCTCAGTGCATTGGTCAAGCGCCATAATAATATCTGCACCAAGCGCCTCTTGAATTTCCATATCTTTTTCAGGTGTGATAAAATGCTTTGCGCCGTTTAAATGTGAACGAAATTCAACGCCCTCATCACTCACTTTGCGAAGTTTTGAAAGAGAAAAAACTTGAAAACCTCCACTATCAGTCAAGATTGGCCTGTCCCAATTCATAAATTTATGAAGTCCACCTGCTTTTTTCACAATTTCATGCCCTGGTCTAAGATAAAGATGATAGGTGTTGGAAAGAATTATTTGAGCATTAAGCTCTTTAAGCATTTCAGGTGTAAGCCCTTTAACCGTCGCTTGCGTTCCAACTGGCATAAAAATAGGCGTTTCAATGTCGCCATGAGGCGTGTGCAAAAGACCAGCTCTTGCGCCAGTCTTTGGACATTCTTTCAGTATTTCATAAGAAAATTTTTCCATTTATTCACTCCATTATATATATCTTGTAGGTATTCTGCACGCATAAATGCAATATATTGTGCTAGTATGCAAAATCAGTATATAAACATCGCATCTCCGAAAGAGAAAAATCTATAGCGCTCTTTCACTGCATGATTGTATATTTTCATCGTTTGGTCATAACCTGCAAATGCGGAAACCAGCATAATCAAAGTGCTTTCTGGTAAATGAAAGTTTGTTATAAGCCCATCAACGATCTTAAATTTGTAAGAAGGATAGATAAAAATGCTTGTCTCACCTTTATACGCTTTTACTCTGCCCTCTTCTGTCGCCACACTTTCAAGCACTCTGACACTTGTTGTTCCAACTGCAATTATTCGCCTGCCTTCAGCTTTTGCCTTGTTGATTTTGTCGGCATTCTCCTGTGTCATTTCAATATATTCGCTGTGCATATTGTGATTTAAGATGTCGTCTTCTTTAACTGGCCTAAAAGTTCCAAGTCCAACATGCAATAGCACTTCGATAAGCTCCACTCCCTTCTCTTGCAATTTCTGCAGAAGCTCGTTTGTGAAATGAAGTCCTGCAGTTGGAGCGGCAGATGAGCCTTCAACTTTTGAATAAACTGTTTGATAGCGCTCTTTATCTTTGAGTTTTTCATGAATATATGGAGGAAGCGGAACCTGCCCAACTTCATCTAAACGCTCTTCAAACGCGCCGGTAAAATTGAATTTAACCTTGCACTCACCATATTCTTTTTTCTCTAAAACCGTCAAGCTTAAATTTTCGCTAAAATGGATTTCAGTTCCCTCTTTCAGTCGCTTAAAAGGTCTTGCAATAACCTCCCAAGTGGTAAGGTCAATTCGTTTTTGAAGCAAAATTTCAATTTTTGCACCAGTGTCTTTATAGCCAAAAAGCCTTGCAGGCAAAACTCTGGTGTTGTTGACTACAAGCACATCGCCTTTATGCAAAAAGTCGAGTATATCATAAAAATGTTTATCTTGAATTTCTTCAGTTTGACGACAAAAAAGAAGTAGCCTAGAATTATCTCTTGGCTCTATTGGCTTTTGAGCTATAAGCTCCTCTGGCAAGTTATAGAAATAACTTGATTTTTTCAGCAAATCTTTTTTATCTTTGTTAGACATAACTCTCTCTTTATCAAAACTTATAAATTAAATTTATTTAGCAACATATTCCATGCCAAAATGCTTATAAGCACCTTCAAGCACAATTCTGCCTCTTGGCGTTCTTGAAATAAAACCAAGTTGCAAAAGATATGGCTCATAAACATCTTCAATAGTTGTGGCATCTTCGCTTATTGTTGCAGCAAGCGTGTCAAGACCAACTGGGCCTCCACCAAACTTGTTTATCATGGTAAGCAAAATCTTTCGGTCAATTGTGTCAAGCCCCAAGTCATCAATCTCCATCACTTGAAGCGTTTTTACAGCAATTGCTTTGTTTACATGCCCTTCACCAAGCACTTGCGCATAGTCACGAACGCGCTTTAACAGCCTGTTTGCAATTCTTGGCGTTCCGCGTGAACGCTTTGCAATTTCACCAGCCGCATCATCATCGATATTGATGCCCAAAATTCCAGCCGAACGCTTGATAATGATTTTAAGTTCATCAGCGCTGTAAAGTTCAAGTCTGCAAATAACACCAAATCGGTCTCGAAGTGGATTTGTAAGCATTCCCGCTCTCGTTGTTGCACCAATAAGCGTGAAAGGTTTTATTTTAAGTCGCATGTTTCTTGCAGATGGACCTTTTCCAACAATAAAGTCAAGCGCAAAATCTTCCATGGCTGGATACAAAATTTCTTCAACTGTTTTGTTAAGCCTGTGGATTTCGTCAATAAACAGAACATCGTTTTGATTTAAGTTTGTAAGTATTGCAGCAAGGTCAGCTGCATGCTCAATTGCAGGACCCGATGTCACCTTAAATTGAGAGCCAAGCTCGTTTGCAATGATGTGCGAAAGCGTGGTCTTTCCAAGTCCTGGAGGACCATACAAAAGCACATGGTCAAGACTTTCTTTTCTTGACTTTGCCGCCTGAATATAAACACTAAGCGCCTCTTTAACTTTTGTTTGACCGATATATTCATCAAGCGAAGTTGGTCTTAGCGAATTTTCAATTTCTGCATCTGTCAAATTTTTTGTGCTTTGCACAAATCTCTCTTCTTCGTTCAACCTTTATACCCCCTTAACGCTTTTGAAATAATCTCCTCTGCCGTTGCATCATTTTGAGCATTAGCGCGAGCAAGCATATAAGCTTCATTTTTATTGATTCCAAGGCTTATCAATGTGTCTGTTGCCATTTGAACAGCGTCTTCGTTATAGTCAGTAGCAAAAGTCTGATTTTGACTTGAGCTTGCCTCATCTAGTTTATCTTTAAGTTCAAGACAAATGCGCTCTGCTGTCTTTTTGCCAAGTCCTTTAATTCTGGAAAGAAGCTTGCTGTCCTCTTGAATTATTGCAAGAATAAGGTCGGACAAGTTTAACCCTGAAAGAATTGTGATTGCCATTTTAGGCCCAACACCGCTGACTGAAATAAGTTTATAAAAAACCCCTCTCTCCTC
Organism: uncultured Clostridia bacterium; assembly: GCA_944348085.1. GTDB lineage: Bacteria > Bacillota > Clostridia > Christensenellales > UBA1242 > Caccovivens. Next base: position 3,522 of record CALVMU010000005.1, on the reverse strand, counting down.
TTTTGTTGAAAAGCCAAACAGCGACACACCATCTTCGCGCACCGCCATATATGTATAAACCTTGACCGTTTCGCCAGCAAGTGGAAGTGACGATAAAGTGGTCGAAGAAACTTGAAGGCTATAGCCTACGCCGTTTACATCGAGCACAAGCTCGTTTTCATTTTTCTCTTCAATAACGCCAACTAAAAAAGATATCATACTTTCTCCTAAACTCTGTTTGTGTTAAGCATTGGGCTTGACTGGCTGTGACAAATGGCAACTGCAAGCGCGTCAGCCGCGTCGTCTGGCTTTGGAATTTTATCAAGCCCCAAAATCGCCTTAACCATAAATTGCACCTGCGCCTTTTCTGCTCGGCCTTGACCAGTGAGTGCTTGCTTTATTTGAAGCGGTGTGTATTCATAAATGTTTCCGCAATATTTTTGACAAGCAAGCAAAATCACTCCTCTTGCCTGAGCAACTTGAATGACTGTCTTTTGGTTTTTGAAATAGAAAAGCTCTTCAATTGCAACCACATCTGGCTTGAACTTTTCAAACAAATATTTCAAGCTTTTGTCGATGTTTTCAAGCCTAACTGGCATTGAGTCTTCTTTTGGCGTTATAATCGCACCATAGTCAACCAGCATATTTGATTTGCTTGTGTCTAAAACGCCATAACCAATAATTGCATAACCTGGGTCAATTCCTAAAACTATCATGATTAAATTTTACTATATTATTTTTTTTAAGTCAAATTATTCAAGAGGTTAAATTTAAAAAAGTTGATTTGGTTTTACGGCGCGCTTTAAAACTTTTTTCGCGAAAAACTCGCGAGAAAAGTTTTCGCCCTCGGGCCCAAAAGAAAAGCATCAACCCACCAACACGGTTTTTGAGCCCGAGGGCGCACCGCCTGGCGCTTTTTTTGCAAACAAAAAAGGCGCCAAGCAAAAAGCGCGCCTTATCTTGCATCCTTAAACATCTCTCTTGCATGATTCAGTGCAATCTCAGTTGGGTTTGCACCACCTGTCATTTTAGCAACCGCCTCGACCGCCTCATCCAAATCCAAAATCTTTGTTTCAGAGAAGGTTTGTCCATCTTTTTCAAGCTTATAAACATTTACAAAATTGTCTCCAAACACAGCAACTTGTGGCAAATGAGTGATGCAAAGCACTTGACAAAATTTGGTTATATTCTTCAATTTCTGACCAACAATCTTGCCAGTCTCACCACTTATGCCAGCATCAATTTCGTCAAACAGAAGCGTTGAAGCCAAACCATTTTCCGCAAAGATGTTTTTCACTGCCAGCATAAATCGACTAAGCTCTCCGCCTGACGCAGTTTTTGAAAGCGATTTAACTTCCTGACCGGCATTGGCCGAGAAATTAAACACAACATCATCTCTTCCATTTTGGCCAATTTCTTTAAGCGGTGAAATTTGAATGGTAAATTTTGACGATTTCATCCCAAGCTCTCGAAGCTCTTTTTCAACCTTGCCCTCAACCTCTTCTGCCACAACTTTTCGAGCCTCAGTCAATTTGTCAGCAACTTTTTCAAGTTGAGCAACAAGTTTTTCTTTTTGCGCGTTCAGCTTTTCCAAAAGCTCTTGCCCTTCATCAAGCAACTGGAGCTGTTCTTTAGCTTTAGAGGCAAATTCAAGAACGGCCTCAATTGAGCCACCATATTTTTTGCATAGGCTTTTTATAAGGTCATTGCGCTGATCTAAAGCGTTAAATTCACCTTCATCAAAAGTGGTTTCATCTCTCACATCGACAAGCGCAGAGACAATATCTTCAAGCTCATAGCGGCAACTGTCAAGTCTTTCTTTCAAGGCTGACAAAACTTCAATGTTAGACAGCGCTGACAGAGCATTTGAAACCTCTTGAAGCGCATTTATCGCACTGTCAGGGTTTTCAGACAAAAGCGCCTCAGAAGCACTTACTGCCTCAAAAATCTTTTCTGCGCTTGCCATAACTTTCAGCCTTTCCTTGACTTCTTCATCTTCACCTTGACGAAGCCCTGCTTTTTCTATTTCCTCATACTGATATTTCAAAAGAGAGATAAGCCTTTCTCTTTCGCTTTCATCGCCACCAAGCGATTTTATCTTTTTGTTTATCTCTGCAATTTGCTCAAGCAAAGAAGAAATTTCTTCTTTAAGTGGCTTAACCCCTTCTCCAGCAAATTTATCAAGCATGGTCAAATGGTTTTTAACATTGAGAAGCGAAACGCTTTCATGTTGAGTAAAACTGTCAACAAGCCTTTGTCCAATCTCTTTAAGCATTGATGTGGTCGCAATTTGTCCATTGACTCTGATAACATTTTTTCCATCTTCGCTGAGGCTTCTTGAAAGCAAAAGCTCATCTTCGCAATCAAAGCCCGCATCCTCCAAAAACTGACGAAGCTCGCTAGGCAGCTCAACGAAAAGCGCATCAACTTTCATAAACTTTTTGCCAGAGCGGATGTAAGTTTTGTCAGCCTTCATTCCAAGAGCAAAAAGAATGCTGTTGAATATCAAGCTTTTTCCAGAGCCTGTTTCGCCAAGCAAAATGTTTAAGCCATTTTTAAATTCAACAGTTTGATTTTCGATCAACGCAAAATTTTCTATCTTTAAAGTTTGTAGCATTTTGTCCTCGTTTAATTTAACATTCCACTCAAAGTCATCACAGCCTCGCCAGCCAGTATGGTTGTTGGAAAAATAAGCATTACAGTGTCGTCGCCATAGCAAGCACCCATAAGTTCGTTAAGATTAAGCTTGTCAACAAAACCACAAACGCCACTAGCCATGCCTTTCATAGTTTTTACAACAGCGATATTCATTGCAGATTTGACAGAGATGACAGCTTCTTTGAAAATTGTTATGTATTTGTTTGAGATAACTTGCTCTTCAGAACCGACAAAACAATACTTATATTTGCCAGTCGAAGACAAAATCTTGGTCAAGCCAAGCTCTTTGATATCTCTTGAAATGGTGGCTTGCGTAATGTCAAAACCTGCATTTTTAAGTTCTCGCGCAAGCTCATCTTGAGTTTCAATCTCTTTTGTGGAAATAAGTTCCAAAATTTTTGACTGTCTAGCACTTCTTGCCATAATCTTCTCCTAAAATCGCTATTCTCCTTTGTTTTAAAGGGAAAGAGCCCTCTATGCATAATTATAAATTTATGTTTATTCATGCATTTTTGATTATTATACATCATTTTTTATAATTATGCAAGCGATTTTTGTATAAATATTCATCGATTTTTTATATAAATTTGAAAATATGCAAATTTATAAAAATGAAATCTATAATTATAACCCTTTATGCATACAGCTTAAATCGGCGTTAAATCAGCCAAGGCCAAAACCATATAAGCAAACGGCGCAGAGGACAAATCAAAGCCAAATCAACTCTCCTCTCCTTTTCTGTTTTTCTGACTCAAACTTTTAGACGACAAACAACCTTGCTCTTAAGACAACAAAAAAAAGAGCGAACATAGATGTTGTTTGATTAAAACGGACAACAAATAAAAAAGAGAGAACATGTTAGATTTTGTAGTCTAATATGTTCTT